>NZ_CAXTBM010000028.1:0-72824 GCF_964242765.1 uncultured Hymenobacter sp. | reverse complement strand
AGCTAGGATAACGGCGTCCGCTTCTAGCGCCTCGCCACCAGCCGTTACCACGCCATGCAAACGGTTGTTCTCCAGTACTAAATCCGTAACCCGGGTATCAAAACGTACTTCTCCGCCAGCCTCACGGATGCTTTCGCGCAGGGCTGCTACCACCGAAGGCAACTTATTGGTGCCAATGTGCGGATGCGCATCAACCAAAATATCGGGGGTGGCGCCGTGCTGCACCAGCAGGCGCAGAATACGGCCGACGTCGCCACGCTTGGTAGCACGGGTGTAGAGCTTGCCATCTGAGTAAGTGCCCGCGCCTCCCTCGCCAAAGCAATAGTTGGAATCGGGGTTGACGAGGTGCTCTTTATTGAGAGCGGCCAAATCGCGGCGGCGGGTCCGCACGTCTTTGCCTCGCTCCAGCACGATGGGCCGAATGCCTAGTTCGATGGCCCGCAAGGCCGCAAACAAGCCGGCGGGCCCAGCGCCCACAATCAGGATGGTACGCTGAGCGTGGCGTACATCCGGATAACGAAACCACGGGCCAAATAGCTCGGCAGGCGGGGGCGTCTGATAGATGTCGGCGCGCAGGCGCACCAGCGGCTGGCGGCCACGGGCATCAATCGAGCGTTTGCGGAGGTGTACAAAATCGGCCTCACCGGGCGCTAAGCCCGCGGCCGTAAGAAGAGCGCTGTAGCGCTTAAATTCGTCGTAGGCTACGGCTGGCGGCAGCAATACCTCGATTTCTTGCTTGAAATCAGACATGAAAATGGTGAAAGGTGGTTATCCTTTTAACCAGTAATAAAATAAGGCTATTGCAAAGGTACGACGCTCGCAATGCCGAAAAGACCACTTGGCTACGCGAAAGTCAATTAGCAACAACAACTCAAAAGTGTAATCTTAATTAATTGTGATCAGCAGGTGAAAGCCTAAGTGGTAACTCCTATATATACGATAGGCCAACACGCAGGCAATGCAGCTTTAACCTTATTCAATTGACTCTACAAGGCCAGAGCCATCGGCTCGCTTGCGAGGCCAGAACTTCTCCATGGATTGGTTGAAGGAATCTAGCACTTGAGCCCGGACCTCGCCCGATTTATTACGCAGCAAGTTGCCCAGCATATGGCGGTACATCTCGGTGGTGACTTCGAGCCCTTTGGCACTGACGAGGCCATGGTGCAAGAGGTCACAATTGGTGGCAAGAGTATTGGCCATCGATTCAGTCAGCATTTCCCGAGCCTTATCGGCTTCCTCAAATGATTTTTCCAAACGGGCGCTTAAGTCAGGATGATACTGCTGGTCCATTTTTCAACAGGCGAAGTCAATTGGTTGGATTGCTGGTTGGCAGAATAAACCGGAGTTGAAGCGGAAAAGGTTCAGTATATAGTAATAAGCTATGTAACTAGCTGACGACGCGCGCAGTAGTGTCGGCCGTAGACTACAGAGCCAATCAATCCACCACATACCGGGCTGCTTTGCGGTAGCTTACTCGGGTAGAAGCTGCGCTAGGCTCTTGTCTTGGCCGGTAGCAACAAGGTGTATAAGGGAGAAACGGCTAAGTGGCCATCCTTGAAATACGTTGGCTCCACATACAGATCGGCGCGTACTCGCAGGCGGTTATTGCCCACACCAACAGCAGTAAAGTAAAGGCTGATTGCCTAATCAGCCGCAGTAGTTGTTGGCAGGCTGTTGAGTTTTACTTGTCGGATCTTCTTAAGCTGGTGCTATTATTGTGCAAAGACATTTTTATCTGCCTTTCGCCATAGTTAAGCGAATCTCTACAACATGGCAGATCATTTGTCTAGCCGGTGGCAGGCATACATCTTTGTTGCAAAAATAGAGTCTATAGCCTGAAGATATTGCCTTTGTTCACTTCTACCCAACTTTTCCACACTACAGTCATGCGTAACCAGTCCTTTAAATTCCTACTGCTTTTCATGTGGACCGTGCTTCTTTCTGGTGGTGCTTTTGCTCAGGCCAAAATGCCCGAAGACAAGTCGAAGCGGCCTAGCCCGCCGGCCACCGTTGCAGGTTCTAATTTCACTATTGAGTACAGTCGGCCTTCAATGAAGGGCCGTAAGATATTTGGCGAGCTGGAACCTTATGGCAAGGTGTGGCGCACGGGGGCCAATGAGGCCACTACGTTTGAAGCCAAACAGGCCGTCACCATCAACGGACAAGCGCTGCCCGCGGGCACGTATGCGCTGTTTACCATTCCAGGTGAGCAGGAGTGGACCGTCATCTTCAACAAGACTGCCAAGCAATGGGGAGCTTTTAAGTACGACGAGAAGCAGGATGCCTTGCGCGTAAAAGTGAAACCTAGCAAGACTTCCCAACCAGTCGAGCAATTCACCATTACGGCCGATAAAGCGGGTACTGTTACTATGGCGTGGGAAAACACGCAGGCTGCCTTCACGGTAAAATAGAGAGCTAGCAATAAACAAGAAAGCCAGGCTACTTAGTGGCCTGGCTTCTTTGTTTTAATACGAATAGTAATATGAAATTGGTGGCAAAGTTGCGTCTATAATACCTCTTAATTACTAGGCAGTTCTAGACGGCTTCAGTCAGTACTCTACGCCCCTACCTCATCACCAAGCACACTTTCCACCCAGCCTTTGCCCCATTCCTCTAATTCCTGCGCACTCCAGAGTTGAGGATAGAAAATGCGGCGCTGAAACTTGGGAGGCAAATACTTCTTCCAGTTGGTGCCGCCCGTGGCGGCAATAGCCGTGGGGTCCCGTTCTAAGTAGCGCACCGCCGACTTGAAGTGCATCAGTGGCCAGTTTACATTTACGTTCACGTCGAGTTGCCGGAGTTGGCGCAGCAGGCGCGGATGTTGCTGGTCGGTTTCGGGTAGGCGCTGCACCACGTTCCATACGTTGCGGTTGTGGTAGTGGGCGGCGTGCGCACTAAGCTGCTGGGTGTACTTTTCTTCGAACTGAATGAGTGTTAGTGCTTTGGCGCCACTCTCCTCAATAGTTGCTCCCGCTTTCCAATAGATGCAGCCCAGTAGTTCGTCGTGCGCGGCGGCTTCGCCGAGCAACCGGCGCTTCTCCTTATCCACCAAGTTGTCGAGAGAGGTACTCGCAATTTCTATCATCCGGTACTGCACCGACTGAAAACCCGACGCTGGCATCAGGGCCATGCGAAACTGTAGAAACTGCTGCTTGTCCATGCCATCGACCATCACGTCGAACGAATCAATCAGGTTCTCGAAGTATCGGTTGATGCGGCCCACGCGCAAGACTAGCTCCTGCAACGTAGGCTGCTGCAACTCGCCAATCTGCTCGTATTCGCAGAGACAGAGCTTGAAGTACAGCTCGGTAATCTGGTGGTACATGATAAAGATCCGCTCGTCGGGAATCTTGGTGAGCGGGCGTTGCAAACTCAGGAGCGTATCGAGGTTGATGTAGTCCCAGTAGTTAACGTAGTCGGCGTGGTATAATCCTTCTAAGTAAGCAGCCAGATCTTGGCCATCAGCGGCATACTTTTCCTGCAATCGGCGAAGCTGGTTCCATACGGCGGGCGAAAACTCGTCCTCGGGAGTAGGCATAGACTAAGGAGTGGTGGTAGGTGAATCCAACACAAAGAACGAAAAAGGCGGCGAATTGACACCCGGCGGGCAACCCCTGCCCGCCGGACTGCATCTATACCTCTGATAGTGCTTCAAAGGGCGCCGGAGTCGAAAAATCAGCCCTGGCTTGTCACTTGGTATCCCCGTCGAATCTGATACCTTTACCCCGTCTTATGGCTGAGAAAAGCAGTATTTTCGACATGATTGGGCCGGTGATGATCGGGCCCAGTTCTTCGCACACGGCAGGCGTAGTGCGTATTGCCCGGGCTGCTATCCGCATCCTCGGCAGTATTCCAACGCACGCCATCATCACCTTCTACAACTCGTTTGCCCGCACCTACGAAGGGCATGGTTCCGACCGCGCCATCATTGGGGGCCTGCTGGGCTATGCCACCGACGACGTGCGCATCCGCGAGGCTCTCGACCACGCCCAAGAAGCTAACTTGCAGTATACGTTTCAGAGCGTAGGCAACGCCTCGACCATGCACCCGAACACCATTAAGGTGCAGCTGCGCGACGAGCGCACCAGCCAGCAGGTGGAGGTAGTGGGGCAAAGCAGGGGCGGCGGCGTGATTCGGATTGTGGAGGTCGATGGTTTTCCGGCTGATTTCTCGGCTTCTCTGCACACGCTTATCCTCGATGCCGACGACCGCACGGGCTCCATTGCTTTTATCGCCTCGGTGATTGCGCACGACGATTGTAACATTGCCACCATGTCGGTGTCGCGGAAGGGCAAGAACGACCGGGCGCGGCATTTCATTGAGATGGATTCCGACCTGAAAGACATCACGCTGGAGTATCTGCGCCAACTGCGCTGGGTGCACCGCGTCACGTATATTCCGAATATCACCTAATCTTTTGCCTGTCTGGTGCTTATGAAACCACGCTTTACTTCTCGGTTACACCCTTTGCGGGCGACCGGCTGCGGCGCGCTGCTGCTGCTGAGTAACCTGGCTACGGCTCAAACCACCACGCCCGCGCAGCCACCGGCGGGTACGGTAGCGGCTCAGGCCGCCTCGCCTACGGGACCCTGGACGCTGCAAAGCGCCATCGATTATGCCCTGCAAAACAACCTGACGGTGCGCCAGAGTCAGCTGTCATCGGATGTGAATGCGGCTACGCTCCGCCAGAGCAAGGCGGCGCTGCTGCCCACCGCCAACTTGTCGGGCACGCAGGCCTGGAACTATGGTACGACCGTGAACCCGCTCACCAACGTGTTTCAGGACCAGACCACGCGCACCAACAACTTCTCGGGCAACACGCAGATAACCTTGTTTTCGGGATTTCAGCTGCGTAATACGGTGAAGCGCAACGCGCTGGAATTTGAGGCGGGCGTGTACGATGCCGACAAGGCCCGCAACGATTTAGCGCTCAATGTGGCTTCGGCGTTTTTGCAAACCGTACTGGCCGCGGAACTGCTACGCTCCAACGAAGTGCGCGTGAACAGCTCGCAGCAGCAGGTAGAGCGCACCAAGCTGCTGCTAAAAGCCGGTAGCGTGGCGGAAAGCAACTTGCTTGATAGCCAGGCGCAACTCGCCACCGATCAATATAATGTGGTTACGGCTCAGAATCAGCTAACCATTGCGCGTTTGCAACTGGCCCAACTCTTGAATCTGGATGCCGCCGCTACCCGCGCCTTGCAGATAACGACGCCCCAGCTGGCTGACCCCAACGAGCAGTCGCTCGATGATACGGACCCGGATGCAACCTATCAGACGGCGCAGGCGCAGCAACCCGACATCAAGGCGGCTGATTTGCGCGTGCGCTCGGCCCTACGCAACGTGGACGTGGCGCGCGGGGGCTATTATCCCCGCTTGTTCTTGAATGCCAGTATCTTCACGGGCTACTCCTCGCTTTACACCCGCCCCATCATCACCGGCGATTCGGTGCAGTTGCCGTTGCCGGTTTTTCAGATCGACCCCGTCACGGGTCAGGCCGCGCCTACGTCCTTTTTGGCATTATCGCCCAAGCAGCCGGTGCGCAGTTCCACTTCCAGCGACTTCCCCGACCAACTTAAAAACAACCTGGGTCGGTCGGTGCAGTTTGTGGTGCAGGTGCCCATCCTAAATGGGTTGCAGGTGCGCACCAACGTGCAACGTTCGCAGCTGGCCGTGAAGCAAGCCGAGCTACGCCTCGACCAGGCCCGGCTCACGCTGCGCCAAAATATTCAGCAAGCTTACGCCGATGCGCTAGCCTCTCAGCGGCAGTACATTGCCTCGCGCCAGCAGGTGCAGGCCCTGTCCGCCGCCTACCGTAACTCGGAAATTCGGTTCAACAACGGGTTGCTCAATGGCACCGAATTCAATATTGCTAAGAATAACCTAACGGCTGCCGAGTCGAGCATGATCCAGGCCAAATACCAGTTCATTTTCCGCCGCAAGGTGCTGGATTTCTACCAAGGCCGGCCCCTGACGCTGTAAGGGGCACTGAGTAATGGAGCAGCTGAGTAATTTCGCTCAACGATTACTCGGCTATTCCATTGCTTTGTTACTCTTTTCTCATTCAGTTACTCTTTCATGAAGAACAACCGCTTATTGTATATTTTACTGGCCGTCATCGGGTTGCTGATTGGTGGCTTTGTGCTGGGGAAAAAGCAGGGGTGGTGGGGCAAGCCGCCCGGCACCGAGGTAACGGCTGCCAAGGCTGCCACGGTTAATATCGTGGAGCAGGTAAGCGCTTCGGGCAAGGTGCAGCCGGAGACGGAAGTGAAGATTTCGCCCGACGTATCGGGGGAGATAATCGAGCTGTACGTGCAGGAAGGCGACTCGGTGAAGAAGGGCCAGCTACTGCTGCGTATCCGCCCCGACAACTACCGGGCCATGGTCAACCAGCAGTCGGCGGCCGTGAATTCACAGCGGGCCAACGTGGGCCAGACCCAGGCGCGGTTGCAGCAGCTCATTGCCAACGCCAAGCAAACCGAGCTGACGTATCGGCGCAACGCGTCCCTTTACAAGCAGAAGGTGATTTCGCAGGCCGATTATGAGGCCGCCAAAGCCGCGTACGACGCCTCGCAGGAAGAGTTGAACAGCGCCCGCCAAAGCATTCGGGCGGCGCAAAGCAACGTGCAAAGTGCGCAAGCCGGCTTGGAAGAAGCGCGCCGCAACCTCGACAAAACCACCATCTACGCGCCGGTGAGTGGCACCGTGAGCAAGCTGAACGTGGAGAAAGGCGAACGGGTAGTAGGTACCTCGCAGATGGCGGGTACCGAAATTATGCGTATTGCCAACCTGAATTCCATGGAAGTGCGCGTCAACGTCAACGAAAACGACATCATCAACGTCCAGCTCGGCGACTCTGCCCTGGTGGAGGTGGACTCGTATGCCAGCAAAGACGAGAAGTTTCGGGGCCTCGTGACCAGCATTGCCAACACAGCCAAAGACGCCCTGACCGCCGAAGCCGTAACCGAGTTTGAGGTGCGGATCCGGCTGCTGCCCGATTCGTACCGCCATCTGCTACGCACAACTAACGGCCGCACCGTCGTGCCGTTTCGGCCCGGCATGACTGCCTCCGTCGACGTCATTACCAACCGCAAATCGGGCGTGCTGAGCGTGCCATTAGCCGCCGTTACTACCCGCACCGATAGCACGCTCGCCGCTGGCAAGGCGGGTGAGCAAGGTGCCGCTGTGCAGGTAAGTCGTAGAGGCGGCGGGACCGGGGAAGCCACCCCGGCCGCTTCTACTGCCGATGTGCAGGAAGTGGTTTTTGTAATTCATGACGGCAAGGCCGTGATGACTCCGGTCAAGACGGGCATCAGCGACTTCCAAAACATTGAAATATTGAGTGGGCTGCAACCCGGTGCTCAAGTGGTGAGCGGACCGTTCCGGGCCGTAGCCAAAACCCTGAAGGATGGGGCGCTGGTTGTGGTTAAGGATGCCAAGAGCCTCAACAAAGAAGCCCTGAAAGAAGGCCCTGGCGACAACGAATAGCTAAGAGTATGGCTGCGTAAAACCCGCCACCACTTATTACCAAGCTTTAAACCGTGAAAATCAACAAGCCCTTGCCACTCGAATAGAGGGCAAGGGCTTGTCTGTTCAGGAAACTTCGCACATTTGAGCTCCCGGTTGGCTTGCGCGGGCAAGTCGGCCCCTTGTCAATTATTACGTGTCAATTAATTGGAAAAAATAGCCATGCTCGGCGGCGGCTCCTGGGCCACTGCTCTCACCAAGATTTTATCGGAAAACGGGGCCCGGGTGGGCTGGTGGTTGCGTTCCAAGGACGACGTGCAGCATTTGCGCAGCACCCGTCACAATCCCCGGTACCTCTCGTCGGTGGCCCACGACCTGACCCGCGTGTTTCCCTCCACCGACCTAGAGGAAGTGGTGCGCGAAGCCGACTGGCTGGTGCTGGCCGTGCCCGCCGCCTTCGTGCAAGCCGTGCTCGATAAGCTGGACCGCGACGCGCTGCGCAACAAGCGCATCATTTCGGCCATTAAAGGCATGATTCCCGGTAAAAACGTGCTGGTAACCGACTACGTGGCCGACCGGTTTCGGCTGCCGCACGCGCAGGTGGGCGTTGTAGCGGGGCCTTGCCACGCCGAGGAGGTAGCCTTGGAAAAGCAAAGCTACCTCACCATCGGCTCGCCCGACTCGGTGTTGGCCGAGGATTTTTGCCGCCTCTTGCGCAACCGCTACGTGAAAGCCAATCCGGCTCAGGACCTGGACGGCATCGAGTATTTTTCGGTGATGAAAAACATCATTGCCCTAACGGCGGGCATCGCGCACGGCCTCGGCTACGGCGACAACTTTCAGGCGGTGCTGGTGAGCAATGCCATCCAGGAAATGCGCCGCTTTGTGCACGCCCTCAACCCCCAACCCCGTGACCTGTCCGGCTCGGCCTACCTCGGCGACTTGCTGGTAACGGCTTATTCGCAGTTCTCGCGCAACCGCTCCTTCGGCAATATGGTGGGCCGGGGCTATTCCGTAAAATCAGCGCAGCTAGAAATGAACATGATAGCCGAAGGATACTACGCCGTGAAGAGCATCTACGAGTTGAATCGCAAACTCATGGTGCCCATGCCCATTACGTCGGCCGCGTACCATATTCTGTACGAGAAGATTTCGCCGGCCGTGGAGATTGAGCTGCTGCGGGAGAAGTTTAGGTAAGTGACCTTCAGTTATCTTGAAACGTAGTATACAATGCCAGTGGCAACCACCATCCAAAGTATAATCAAAGCTATATAGGGAGTTGACTGCTCGAATTCAGAGTCTAAAGCAAAGTTTTTAGGGTTATTTGCCTCATAATAAACAGTAACCTTTTCTCCTTTGGAATACAGAGGAACAGCAATTCCTGAGTGTCCTTCCACTTCGATAATTTCGCCGGTTGTAGTAGTGAATTGAATAAAGGATGGAAGGCGGAAGTACGGCCTAACCTAAATTTTTGACCTGCAATTGTTCCGGTTGCTTTGCAGCCTTCCTGTAACAATCTATTTGTGTTGCGAATATGCCGAATCAAGTTGTGCGTGAATAATAACACAGCAAAAACGCCGAAAATAACAGTGAAAGAGTCCATGCAGTAAAATTACTGCTCTCGAATACATCCATTAATATCATCTACAAACTTTCACGCATGAGCACCTGGGGCTACTACACATTCGACAACGACGCGGCAGCTGATTTCGCCGAAGATTTCCTGGAAAATCCCAACGAGCCTATGCTCTATGAGGCACTGGCTACGGCGGCCGAAGAGGAAGGACAACTAGAACTTGCTGATGCTAGTGTGGCCTTAGCAGCCGCCGAAATTGTGGCGGGCATCTTAGGTAAACCCGCACAGGATCTGCCGCCGGGCTTAGTACAAGCCATTACCCACCTCGACGCCGACGGTGATGACCTACGCGAGTTGGCCGAGCAAGCCGTACGCGTGGTGCTGAAAAACTCGCAGCTACAGGAACAACGATCCAAAGGCGAAGATTACGCCGCGTGGCAGCAGTTGCAGCAGAACCTGCTAGGTCGCCTGCAAGACGCTGAGGAAGAATGAACTGGTGGCAGCTAGCCGCTTGTGCTGCGGTGGGCATGGCCCTGTACAACCTGTTTATCAAAGCGGCGGCTGGCCAGATTCACCAGATGGTAGGGGCGGTGGTGCTACAGGTGGTGGCCGCTCTAGTTGGGGCGGGCCTGCTGCTGGTGCTCTACCTGCGGGGGATGTTACCCGCCAACTTGGTTAGCACCCGAGGAATTGCCTTAGCCGCGCTGGCTGGCGTAAGCATAGGCGTAGCCGAAATCCTGACGTTTGTGGTGTACGGCAAAGGAGCGCCTGCTTCAGTGGGCACGCCGCTTATTGTAGGCGGCTCCGTGCTGTTGACGGCTGTGCTCGGCGTGCTCGTGCTGCGCGAAACATTGGCCTGGCCCCAAGCCCTGGGGTTGCTGCTAGTAGTAAGTGGCATTGCGCTACTAGCCCGCGGCCACTGACCAGAGTAGTGACTTTACGAGCCTGGCGCTTGGTTTACACAGTTTTAGTTGTATTCCGCTACTTTGCTGCACGTTCGTAAATGATTACAGATTCGTTTTCATAGACGGTAGTATAGAGAGGCGGCTTCACCCAGGCTGGCAGCGGGTCGGAGTCGCGGTCTTGTACAACGTAGTCGTAGGTCTGATTAGGAACGGGAGTGGAGTGCAAAAGTAGCGGCCGCTTTTCCTGTAGCGCATAGTGGTGGAAGAACAGCTCGTATGACGGGGCCGCCAGTAAGATTCGTTTTTCCCCCCAACCCGTCAGCCAAGCGTAAGCGGCTTCCATCTGCTCTTGCTCGCGCACTTCCACTTGGTGCGGCGCCAACTGCCGCTCGAACTGGTAGGCTCCGTACGCGGCTACTAGAAGCAGAATCAGCAACGCTTGGTGCTTGGTTGGTACGCGTAAGCGCGAAAAAAGCGAGGTGGCCACCAAACTGCCAAGAACGCAGCCTAAGTAACTCAGATAGAGCAGCACCCGAGGAGGCACCAGTACCTGCTGCCTCACCATTATAGCTAACGGTACCACGAGCAGCAGCCAAGCCAGCGCGCCCACTACTTTGGCCCGGCGCGGCAAGAGTAGCACCAAAAACGGACCTGCTATTAGGAGGCCGCCGCCCGCCACCATACCTAAATTCCCGTTTCCGGCCAGCATGTCGGCGAGGAACCGCAAATATTTCGAGTAGTCGCGCCAAAACACAGCAGCAGCCATTTCAGCTACGTAATGGTTGCCTGTTAGTTGGGTAAAGCCTGACACGCATACCACGGGCAAGTAAAGCAACGAACTGACTATCCCCACAATGCCGCCTGCCAGCACAAGCTGACCCAACTCCCGCCAACGCCGCTGCCAAGCAAAACCAACCAGCAACCCCAAACTCAATGAAACGAATGGGTACAGAAACGTAGGAATGGTATAGAACCCCAGGATGCTGGCCCCCACAAAGAGCAACCACCCCAGCCGCCGGTACGTGGGCAGTTGCAGCAGCGCCACCGTTGCGGAAAAAGCCAGTAGCAACAAGGTGATTTGCAGAAAATAGCCCCGGCCAGCTACCGCGTAATACAAGCCCAGCGGCGACAAACTGAACAAGCCCGTGGCCAAGGTAGCCGCCCAGAAACCGCCGCTGCGCACCAGTAACAGATAGCCCAAAACCGTGCCCACGGCCGCTGCCACAAACGTGGGCAGGCGCATCACCACCCGCACATTATCCGAGAGCAAAGACAGCGGCCAGCAGACGAAATTGAACAGCGGGTGGTTGTTGGGAATGGGGTAGAAGCTACTGATACCCAGGGGGCCTTGCCGCACAAAGTAATCGTAGGAGGCTACTTCGTCGGTGTTGAGGACGTAGGCCACCAGATACCAAACCCGCACTGCCAGCAGCAAGAGTAGCAGCCCCGCAAACACGCCCCGCTCCAGCCCCGACAACCTGCGCGCCGTACGACCCAGAACTGTTGCAACCTTCTGGATTTCGATTCCCACTTGGCGTGCATCTGCTCTTAGAACAGTTTTTTGAAAATAGCCTAAGGCGAACAGCAAACTGGTGCTCAGGCCTGCTATGCCTGCCAATCCTATTCGGAGCAGCTGATAGGAAGCGGGGGTTACCGCCAAAGCCAAATGCTTGTAGCCGCCCTCATGGTACGTAACTTCACTTAGGGCCCGTACCTGCTCGTACGAGGTGAAGCCGTAAATTAAGAGAAGGAACCCGCTGCTTATCAGAAAGCAAAACAGCCCTAGCGTGACAAGAAATCGGGTAGGGACGGGAAGAGAAGGAGCGGCGGGAAACACGAAGCCAGCTTGTTGGTGAGGCGCTACACGTTAAAAGGGAAACCCAGCTTCCTCAGCTCGTCCCAGACTCGGTGCACGGGCAGGCCCATCACGTTGAAGTAGGAACCTTCGAGCCGGGTGACGGCTACCATACCGATCCAATCTTGCGCCCCGTAGGCGCCGGCTTTGTCGAAGGGCTGGTACGTGCGCACGTAGTACTCGATTTCGGCGGGCGTGAGGGCGCGAAATACCACCTGGGTTTGGTCGGAGAACACCACCTGCCGGCCGTCGCCGCCGAGCAGGCACACGCCCGTGAATACGTCGTGGGCGCGGCCTTGAAGGCGGGTGAGCATTTGGATGGCTTCGGTGGCGTCGGCAGGTTTGTTGAGCACGTCCTCATCGAGGCAAACGATGGTGTCGGCCGTCAATACCACTTCGTCGGGGGCAAGGCCGGCGCGGTAGGCCGAGGCTTTGTGCGCCGCTAGGTATTCGGCTACCTCGGCACGGCGCAAGTGTCCGGGAAAGGATTCGTCTACTTCCTGCAAGCGCACAGTGTAGGGCACGCCCAAGTCGGTGAGCAACTGCCGACGACGCGGCGAATTAGAGGCGAGAACCAGTTTCATTATTGGTTGTTATAAGCTGATTAATTGATAATTAATATATGATTAATCAACTAGTAGATTAAACAAGTTGGTAGTTGAAAATCAATGCCAAACTAGCCTCAATCAACCAGAAATGGGTGGGCGGTTTCTTCGGTGCGGATGCTGCTGAAGAGAAAGCCGCCAATGGTTTTGGGATAAAAGAACGTGGACTTCGGCGGCATGACAGCCCCGGAATGGCAAATCCGCTCTACCTCGTCCATGGTCACTTCGTTGGTGATGAGGGCGGCGCGGGCCTCCCCGGCATCCACACGCTTGAGGCACTCCGAGAAGCTGCGCACGTAGGCCACACCCGGCCACTGCCGCTGCGCATCCGGGCCAACGATGCCCAGCACTTTTTCGAGCACGAAAAAATGCAGCACCGTCAGATCCAGGTCTTTCACTTCGGGCGTGGTATCCCAATTGAGTTGCGCGTGCACCTCCGGCCGCAGCCGAATCTTATAGGCCTGTCCATCTTGCAGATACAACCCGAACGCCCAGCGCTTGCCGGCAATCAACTCGGGCAGGTCGTACGCATCCTCTTTCGGCAACACAATAAAGTACAGTTCCAGCCGGGCCAGTAGCTCGGCATCTGTTAGGTCACCAGGCAAGTCCAGCAGCAGGCGGTGCGTGGGCAGAATGCGCAGGTCGTCGGCGGCCGAGTTGGTGAGGTACATCAAATGATAGTTCCAGCCCTCGGAGCCAGTGGCGTTGGGATGAGCAGCTAGCTGGGCCTGCCGATACGCCAAGGAACCTTCGTAGCGGTGGTGCCCATCGGCCAGAATTACTTGCCGCCGGGCCAGCACCGCTTGAAACCGGTCGATAATAGCAGCATCCTGAATCACGGCCAGCACGTCGCGGGCACCCTGGTAGTCTTCCTCGGTTTGGTAGAGTGGGTCCTGCATGGCCTCGTCCATCCAGTGCTCCAACTCGAACGCCTCGTCGCGGTAGAGGCCGTGGGTGGCGCTGGTTTGGAACTCGGTGCGGGCCAGCAACTCCGCCCGGTCGTTGACGGATGAAGGCAGCGTGTTTTCGTGGCGCAGCACCACGTTATCGGTCCAGGCGTAGGCCCGGATGTGGCACATAAAGCCTTTGCGGCAAAACTCGCGGGTGCTGCCCGGCAGCCGGAAATATTGGTAATACACGTAAATGCCCGGCAACTCGTCTTGGCGCAGCACGCCCGTTTGCTGCCATACTCGCAGCCGTTCCAGCGCCTCACCCGCCGCATCATCGCCGCGCGGCACCGATAGATGAATGCTGTTGAGTTGATTACGATAAAGCGCCTCCCGCTGCTTCTGCGACACCACATCAAAGAGCGGCGAAACGTAATCATCGATATGCTGGCTCAAAACCGGATTGTACCGCCAGCCACGCAAGGGTTGAATTTCAGCCAAAAGGAGTAGAATTAGAAATTAAAAACTAAGAGTTAAGAATTAGCAGACGGCAAAGGCTAGCTATGAATGAATTAGAAAGTCGTAGTGGCTCTTTCCAACAATTCATAATTCTTCATCTTTAATTCTTAACTGTGCGTGGCGCTACGGAGCCAGGCGGCTTAGGCGCCAGGTGTCGCCTTCCAACTCGTACACGATTCGGTCGTGCAGGCGGCTGGGGCGGCCTTGCCAGAATTCTATGCGGTGCGGGCGCACCAGATAGCCGCCCCAGTGGGGTGGACGCGGCAGCAATTCCTGGTCCTTGAAGTCCGCAGTCAGGCTTTTCTCGCGCTCTTCCAGCTCTTCACGGCTCTTTATTACTGCACTTTGGGGCGAGGCCCAGGCGCCAATCTGGCTGCTGCGGGGGCGGCTCTGGAAGTACTCGGTTGATAAGGCTTCGGGCGCTTTTTCTACCCGGCCTTCCACCCGCACTTGCCGTTCTAGGCCGGGCCAGAAAAAGGTGAGGGCGGCCAGCGGCCGTTCGGCTAAGTCGTGGCCTTTGCGCGAGTCATAGTTGGTGTAGAAGAGAAAGGCGTCGTCGGGCAAGCCTTTCAGGAGTACCACCCGGGCCGAGGGCTGGCCGTTAGCGGCTACCGTGGATATGGTCATGGCCGTGGGCTCATCGAGCTGCGCCTGAAGGGCTTCTTCCAGCCAAACCCGAAATTGAGGAACAGCGGTGGGCAGTACATCCGCTTCCGAAAGGGTGCGCTGGGCGTAGGTTTTGCGCAGGTCGGCCAGGTGCGGGTCGAGCATAGAGTAAGGGCTGAAGGGTAGTAGCTGAGTAACCAAATAGCCGGCCGTTTGATAAGCTGCATGTTGGAAGTCAACCAGTCAACGGGCCGCAAGGTAGTACAATGCGGGCAGGCAGGGAACCTCCAGCGCCCCGTCTCACGTACTAAATAGGGGTGCTGCCCGGTAAGTGAATGAAAGCACTAACCCCGATGTTGCCTGCCCTTACTTGTTATCTGGTGTTACTTGCCTACGCCTAACTTCAACGCTATGCCCCGTCTTCGTTCCAGCAGCCTGTTGATTTCACAGCCTTTCCTGGGTGATCCTAATTTCGAACGCTCCGTGGTGCTCCTCTGCCGCCACGATGAAACCGACGGCTCGTTTGGCCTCGTGCTCAACCGCGCCTCCAACCTCCAGCTAGCCGACGTGCTGCAACTTCCCGTTCCCACCGATTCGGCCGTGGCGCAGATGCCCCTGTATCTGGGTGGCCCCGTCCAGCCCGACACCTTGCATTACCTGCACCAGCGCCCCGACATACCCGAGGCTATTGCGCTGGGGCAGGATGTGTATTGGGGCGGCGACTTTACGGTGCTCATGGGCTTGCTCTTAAGCGGTGACCTTTCGCCCGATGCGGTGCGTTTTTACGCTGGCTATTCAGGCTGGACGGCCGGGCAGCTAGCCGACGAAATCGGGGAAAAGGTTTGGATTGTGCATCCGGATGCTGCCGGGAAAGTCTTTACTTTGGACAATGATGCGTTTTGGCAGGCTATTTTGCGGGAAAAAGGCGGGCGTTTCCGTGCGCTGTCCAATTATCCCGTTGATCCGCGCCTGAACTAGATACTTCCTCGTCGCCCACCACCTACGCCCACCTAGGTACCTACCGGGCCTTTTCTGCTGAACTCATGCTACCTGAAAACGACCAAGCCGCTGCTAATTCCGATAACAATTCGGAATCGCCGCTAAGCATCTTAGAGCGCCGTCTGGCAGAAATTCGCTCCAAGCAGGAGCCTGCTTCTGCCAGCGAAATCACCGAGCGTCCCGCTACGGAAGTGAACCCGACTGCCGGCGAACCAGCCGGGGCTGGCACCGCCGAACTTCCCGCCGACGTAACGGCTAGCGCGGCGGCGCAGGTGCCCGCGCACGATCCTTCCGTTTCCGACCCACAGGCTCGCGCCGACGACCATTACGGCGACCAAAATCCCGGAGTAGTGAGTGCCCATCAGGCGACCGATGAAAGCGCACCAACCACGGCGGCAGCCCCCGAACCAGTTGCACCGGCTACCACTGAAGAGACAGTGGTATCGTCGGCAGCAGCTCCGGTGGAAACTGCTCCGGCGGCTACGACAACGGAACTCCCCGTGACTTCGCCCTCGGGCACGGCAGCCGAGGCCGATGCCTTAACTGCTGCTCCCGAACAAGAGGTAGCGGTTTCCGAAGAAGAAGCGCCGAGCGCGGAAACAGCAGAAACCCTAGTTGCCGAAACGCCTGATATCGAACTGCCGGTAGAAGAACTGCACGCCGCGCTTGAAATCGAGGATTTCCCCGAAGGAATTGCTCATCTTACCACTTCCTCGCCAACACCTGCCACTCCCGAAAATACCCATTCGGAGCCTGAGGCCAGCTCGGAAGAGGAAGAGTTCGTGTCGGAGACGCCCGTTCCGGATTTCGCCGCGCTCGACCTGCCCACGCAAACCACCCAACTGCTGACGTTGCTCCGGCGCCCCGATGCCCGCCAGAACCGCAAACAAATCGCCGACCTCTACCGCCAGTACGAAACGGCCATCAACGCCGACCGCACTGCTGCTCGCCAGCGCTTCACCGAAGCCGGCAATGAAAGCGAAAGCTTCACGTATTCGGGCCCGGAAGGCTACGCCGAGCTAGGCAAGCTGATGCAGGATTTCCGCGACAGCCGCGTGCGGGACGCCAAAGCCGAAGACGACCAGCGCGCCCGCAACCTGTTGCACAAGCAACACTTGCTTTCCCAATTGCGGGTGCTCGTTGAGTCGGCCGAAACCAAGGATAGCTCGGCCCGCATCAAGGCCTTGCAAAACGACTGGAAAGCTACCGGCCCCGTACCGCAGAAAGACACCCAGGAACTGTGGAACAGCTACCACGCCCTGCTTGATATTTTCTATAACAACCGCGGCCTGTTCTTCGAGATGAAGGAGCTGGACCGCCGCCGCAACTTGGAAGCCAAGGAGGCGCTTATCGTGCGGGCCGAAGCACTGGTTCAGCAGTCGAGCATCAACAAGGCCCTCAATGATTTGCGGCAGTTGCACGAGGAGTGGAAGCACATCGGGCCAGTGCCTAACGAGCAGCGGGAGGCGCTGTGGCAGCGATTTTTGCAGGCTTCTGAGTTGGTGCACAACCGCAAGAAAGAGTTTCTGGATGTGCGTTCCACGCAGGAAAATGTCAACCTGACCCGCAAAACCACCTTGTTGGAGCAGCTGCTGCCTTTCGGCGAGTTTCATACGGAGCGCGTAAACGAGTGGCGCGCTAAAACCGACGAGCTGCAAAAGCTGAAGGAGGAGTGGGACGCCGCCGGCCTCGTGCCCCGCGACAAGGCCGACGCCATGAACAAACAGTTCTGGAGCGCCTACAAAGGCTTCTTCCAGCACAAAAACCAGTTTTTTAAAGCGCTGGATGAAGAGAAAAACAGCAACCTCAAGCGCAAGCTGGAGTTGATTGACCAAGCCGAGGCCGCGTTGGCTAATCCCGATTGGGAGCAAGGCCGCGAAATTGTGATTCGGCTTCAGAAAGACTGGAAAACCATCGGCCGCGTGCCCGAAAAGCAGTCCGACAAAGTTTGGAACCGTTTCCGGACTGCCTGCGACGCATTTTTCGACCGCAAAAATCAGGAAGTGAAGCAGCGCCAGGAAAAGGTGCAGCAAGCCAGCCAAGCCCAAACCGGCTACCTCGACCAACTGGCCGCTAGCGTAGCGGCCCTCTCAACCGATGCGCCTGGCGGCCTCGAAGGCTTCCGGCAGCACGTGCAGGAGTGGCGAGATTTTGGCAGTGCCGAAAGCAATCCGCGCGGCAATAACGAGCGGGCCGACGAGCGGTTCCAGAGCTTGATGGGCAAGTACCTCGATACAGTGCCCAATTTAAGTTATGCGGAGCGGGCTGAGTTGCTCTTCAACCTGCAAGTGGAGCGGCTCAAGTCCAGCCCCGATTCGCAGCAGCAACTCTACAAGAAAGAGCAAGCCTTGCGCCGCGAAATCAACGAACTGGAAAACGACATTTCGACCTTGCAAACCAACCTCGAGTTCTTTGCTCGCTCCAAGAATGCAGCCCAACTCCGCCAAGAGTACCAGGGCCGTATCGATGAGGCGCAGAATAGAATTGAGGCCCTGAAAAAGCAGTTGCGCGTAATCCGTAGCTAAAGCTCACAGGTAAGAACTGATAAGCACAGAACCCCTGGCCAATTGCCAGGGGTTCTGTGTTTTAGAAGCACATGCTACTATTGCGCCTATGCCCACGGTAGTGCGCTGAGATAGGCGCCAGAGTGAAACCAATAGCACAACACCTAGCGAAAAAATTGAAAGTATTTAAATAAAACATAAAGCCGATATACTATATTAAATCGTATGTTATCTACAAGCTATTCGGAACAGGAGCACGGAGGGAAAGGGAGTTGGTTGTTTGATTATCTATTGGGCACCAGCCTGTACGCTAGTTCATTGCCTGTATACACGTTGAAACGTAGGGGAGGTATGTACACTTTATTTGATATTCCTGGTTTAACTATTGCGCATGATCCAGCCAAGAACTGGTTGCACGTAACTTGGCGTGGGGAGCACAACGAAGAATCTTCGGTGGCAGGGTGCGCCATGATTTTAAACAAGGTGCGCCAAACCCAAAGCGCCGCAATCTTGAACGACAGCAGTCAATCGTTTGATGGCTGGGGCGAAATAGTACGCTGGATTGCACAGGAGTTTTTCCACGCCTTGGCCGACAACGGAGTTGAAGCCATAGCATGGGTGAACTCGCACAATTGGCCGGCCCGAGTGGACACCGAGCGGGTCCTGAGCTATACCACTCGCCCACTTGTCGACACTTTCGAAGACGCGGAATCAGCTTATTCCTGGCTGCTAACTGTTGCCACAGTTAAGTAGAAGAATGGAATTATACCATGTATTTCGTTGGCTGTGCAGTAGCTCAGTGGTTGCCATGCCTATGTTGTTTCGGGGAACAGATTAACTGATACGTAGTCCTGGTCTTAATGAAAAGCGTATTTGGTGGCTTGGGCACTTCTTTTTCAACGAGTTACTCAAGAAAACCTGGGAATCCGGGTTGATTGTAAAGGCTACTACCCGCCAGATTAAACCCTGAATTGCAGTTCAACCAATAGCTGGTCTTTGTCGGCAATTGTACGATAAGGCTAAAAATAAGTACTGGAACGGGATATATTCGTTTAAGTAGCTGGGGATATTTCCAACCTTGGGACACACTACTTCGTTTAAAAGCCAAACAATCAACACTTGTTTAACTTCCACGCGTGTTATTTTTCCAAGGTCATGCTCCAACTTCGCTTCAACACTTTATTGCTAGCCACTTCCTTATTTGCCGGTGGCAGCACCCTGGCGTTATCCAGCTGTTCTTCCAACGATAAAAAAGAAGTTTCGCAGGAAGGCCAACGTGCTTACGACAATTTGCAGACGTACGTGGCCGAGGCTGAAGCCACTCCGGCCGTAACAGTGCCTGATACCTTTGCCGCCCGCCTGGCGGCTGCACAGCGCTACTCAGCAGAGTTTGATACCGCTCAACAAGCTGAAATTCAGCGCCTGCAACAGCGCTATAACACTGTGCAAAGCACGGCTGCTAGCACCGCCACCGCTAGCACCGACACAGCCGGCACTGCAATGGCTCCGGCAACTACCACTACGGTTGCGCCGGCCCCCGCACCCGCCAATGAGCCCCCGGCCAAGCTCTACAAAGCTACCAGCCCCGCTGCGGCCCTGACGGCGGCTAATGCCCGCGCTACTTACGAGGCCTTCATCCAGCGCGTGAAAGCCAACGAAGACAAATACGAAATAGGCGACTGGCGCGTCATCAACGCCGAATGGCGGGCCTTGGATGAAGCCTACGACAAAGTGAAAGGTGATATATCGGCGCGCGACTTAGCGGAAATTCAAAAGGAAAAACTGAAATACGCCGCCTTCAAATCATTCGACAAATCGGAAGCCCGTGCTTCGCAGGGTGCTGCGGCCGTAAGCACCGAGGCAAAAGAAGCGAAAGCAGAAACTGCTGACGAACGCAGCAAAGTAGGCCAGGCCGCCAGAAATACCGCTTCCGATGTAAAGGAAGCAGGTAAAGATGTGGGGCAAGGTGCCGCCAAAGTAGGCAAGAAAGTAGGCGGCGCCGTGAAAGGCGTATTCGATGGCAAAGACGGTAAGAAAGCTCAGTAACTCGTAGACTTAACTACGTGAAAAAGCCGCCCCTTGCTTGCAAGGGGCGGCTTTTTGTAGTCATTTCCTGAGATTTGTTGGTTGGAAATGCTAGTTTTAGAGAATTTAATTCGTGTCTGCGTAGTGTGCGTGTTTGCTAACTGCTTGCGGAATTGAGGTAGTAACTCAAGCACGGTATGTACTCATGGCGGATATTCGCTGAAACACGCCTTAGTTGGCCCGCAACGCCAATGCTAGAGCGGGCGTACTATACTAAGTGGACTCGAAAACACTACATTTCAAAGCCTCGCTCTTACATAGCAGGTTGCTCTCTCCCATTATAAGTACCACCCACCCATGAGTGCGAGCGCGCAGTTCGTTGATAGTGAGCAACGGTTTCGGTCTTTGTTTGACAACAACCTGGATCTGTTGCTCTTTCAAAACGAAGAAAGCATTATTCTGGATGCAAATAAGCCTTTTCTTGCTCTATTGCATTGCGAGAAATCTGACGTAATAGGGCATTCGATAGACGATTTTCTGCCGCCCAACTTAGTTCCGGTGTTCGGTCAGAAACTGCGGGAGGCCTTCCAAGGAATTCCGGTGCAGTTCGACGTCGCCGTGCAGTTCAAGGGAGCCGAGCCAAAAGTGCTTAGCATTTCCAAGGTGCCTCTCTCGGTTGACAATAGGGTGGTAGGCGTACACATGGTAGGCCGGGATATCACCGAATTGTCCGCCTCTAATCAACTCATCGAGCAACAGGCCCGCAAACTCAATATCATCTTTGAAAGTATCACCGATGCGCTTATTCTGCTTGATCGGGACTGGAACATAACCTTTCTCAACCAAGAGGCCCAGCGGCTTTTGCAGGTGAAAAGCCAGCACACTACCGGGCGAAACTTATGGGAGGTGTTTCCGGCCGAAATAGGGAGCATGTTCTATCAGAAATACCACGAAGCCGTAGCTACGAGGCGGGCAGTGCATTTCGAGGCCTACTACGCTACCGGTGCGTTATGGCTGGATGCCAAGTGCTTTCCGTCGGAAGAGGGCTTATCGGTCTATTTCTCCGATATCACCTCCCGCAAGGAAGCAGAAGCCAGCCAAGAGAAGATGACGCTGGACCTATACCGCCACAACCAGGATTTGCAGCAGTTCACGTACATCGTGTCGCATAATCTGCGGGCGCCCCTGGCCAATGCGCTGGGTCTGGTGCAATTGTTGCGCGTCGAGAACCCCGAGCAGGTTCCGCTCCTGACTCACTTACAAACCAGTTTACAACAACTCGACTTGATATTGCAGGACCTGAATACGATTTTGGCCGTCCGGGACAAGCAAGGCGTCGGGGAGGTGGCGGAGTCGGTGCTGCTGATCGACGTGTTGAAGCAGGTTGTAGCTAGCTTGCAGGAGCCGCTTCAGCAATGTGGCGGCGAAGTAGTGCTGGCTGTTCCTGAGAGCTTGCGGGTGCATGGCAAGCGCGCCTATCTGTTCAGTATCTTTTTTAATTTGGTTTCCAACTCAATCAAATACCGGGCTGAAGACCGCATACTACGGGTAACTATAACGGGGAGCCCCGATCCAGCGGGTGGAGCCCGTCTTCGTGTGGCGGACAATGGCTCGGGTTTTGATCGAGAGAAAGCGGGAGAGGACGTGTTTAAGCTTTACAAGCGGTTTCATTCAGTGCCCACTGGCCGGGGCTTAGGCTTGTACCTTGTTAATGCGCACGTAGAAGTGATGGGTGGCCACATCGAGGTCCATAGCGCCCCCAATGCCGGCGCTGAATTTCAATTGCTCTTACCTTAAAAGACTATATGCGGACCGTACTTGTAGACGACGATTATATCAGCGTGTTTCTAACAGAAAAAATATTGAAGCGGGAAGGTCTGGCCGAAGGGTTATGTTCGTTTCAGTCGCCCGAGGAGGCGTTGCGCCACGTTCAGCAAAGTATTCCGAACGAGATGCCGGATGTAATCCTGCTGGACCTCAACATGCCGATTCTGAGCGGCTGGGACTTTTTAATGGCCCTGCGGCCATACGAGGCGCAACTCGCCGGGCGCTGCTTTATTTACGTGCTAACTTCCTCGCTCGCGCCTTCCGACACCGACCGGGTACATGAGTTTCCTTTGGTGGCTGGCTTGATCCACAAACCGCTGGACGACTTGCAAATCCAAACCATTCATGCGCACGTAGCCGAAAGCCGGCATTAAGCTGTTAAACCAGTCTCTTGAAGAGAAGTCGGTGGCTCCTCGAATAGGACAGTACCAAACACCAAAAGCATGTAAATACACCTACTAGCTATTGCTCGCTGCCGATTTTGCGGAAGTGGGGCTAAAAAACCAAGAACGAGTTTGAAGGCATAAGATCGGCCCTCAAACTCGTTCTTGTTTTACTTTAGGCTAAAACTGGTTGTGTGGTCTTGGCCAGTTCTGATTATGCTTACGGTTGGCCATCGCCGCCGGCGGCACCATACACTTGGCCGGTGGAGTAGCTGGCATCACTAGCGGCCAGTTGCACATAAATAGAAGCTAGTTCGGCCGGTTGGCCGGGCCGGCCTAGGGGCGTGGTACCCCCAAAGCTTTTCAGCTTTTCCTGCGTAGCGCCCCCACTTACTTGCAACGGCGTCCAGATGGGGCCTGGGGCCACTCCATTCACCCGAATGCCTTTCGGCCCGAGCTGTTTGGCCAGCGACCGAACAAAACTCGTGGTTGCTGCCTTGGTTTGCGCGTAGTCGTACAAGTCAGCGGAAGGATCAGTGGCCTGCACCGAGGTGGTGCCAATGATGGTGGAGCCGGGCTGCAAATGCGGCAGGGCCGCCTTGATAATCCAGAAGGGCGCGTAAATGTTGGTCTTCATCGTCCAGTCAAACTGCTCGGTCGAGATATCCATAATCGACGGGTGCGCTTGCTGACGAGCCGCATTGCTAACCAGAATATCCAGTCCTCCGAGGCCACGCACGGCCTCTGCCACCATCTTTTGGCAGAACGCTTCATCCCGAAGATCACCCGGAATAGCAATGGCTTTTCGGCCTTCAGCCTTGATTAGCGCAATAACTTCGCGCGCATCCGGCTCTTCGGCCGGCAGATAGTTGATGGCCACATCGGCGCCTTCCCGTGCATACGCAATGGCGGCGGCGCGGCCCATGCCTGAATCACCGCCGGTAATCAAGGCTTTGCGGCCTTTCAAACGGCCCGAGCCTTTGTAGCTTTTTTCTCCATGATCGGGCCGTGGGTCCATTTGGCTGGCCAAGCCCGGCCAGGGCTGCGACTGGCCTTTGAACGGGGGTTTGGGGTAAGTTTTGGTTGGATCGAGCAGCGCGTCTGGTGCCGAGTCCGCATCGGTTGGCGCCCCCTCAACTGAGAGCACCGGGGCAATAGCTGCCGCTGCTAAACTGGCTCCCAAGCCATTGATTACTTGGCGTCGGCTGAATTTATTTTCCTCTTTCATACTACTGCTGAGCTTGTTTTCACTAATGGGATGAACTTAATCGTGGGATAAGAGCAGACTTGGACGGTACGATCTATTACAAAATCGATATGATCCGACAAAACCAGTTCCAGCGACTTGGTTTAGTTGTACGGCCGGCTGTAGGGGGGCGGTTGAAGGTATTTGCAAGGATTTATACGGATTTATTGAGAGTAACTGCCACCGCAGGCTCACCCCGTTGTTGCTCCACAAAATCAGCACCGGCCCCCAAGCACTCCACTTGTAGCGCCAACCTTAACCCGGCTGCTCATGCGCTACAAGTGGAGTTAGGTAACTAGATAGGACCACATCCGCCCCTGCGTAACTAGCCACGGTAAATCCGGACCAGCAAGCCCCGTGAAAGTGAGGCGGTGGACGCGCTTGTTGCGGACCTGGCAGCTGGCACTTACGGGTTTAGCTCAGAGGCCAAGACAAGAACTTTGTTGCCTATTGCTTCGGCGCGAAGTAGGATTAAACCAGAAAAATTCACATTCGATAGTAGCGGCCTGCTACCTTTGCCACCATGAAACCGCCGCTTTTCCACCCAGAGCAGGAAATTGTTTGTATCAACGATGACTTCACGCTCTTACTCGTGCAGAATCCCAACATCCAAACGCCCAAGCGCGGCCCCATTTACACCGTGCGTGGCGTGTACGACACGCACCGCGGCTACGGGATTACTCTAGCAGAAATCAATAATATGGCCGTGGCGCCGGGCTTTCCCGAAGCCAACTTTCACGAATCCCGGTTTGCTCCCGTACCGCCGTTGGAAGAGATAAACGTGGCGGAAGCAATGGAGGAAAGCATAACAATATAGAAAAGCCCGCGCGCTCAGTTGCGGCCTATACAATGCAGTAGCAATAAGTTTTGCTGCTTGCTTTATGCAACGGCGGCCGGAGCGTAACAGGAAAAACAGTGGCATGAGGAAGGCAAAAGCAAGTTAACGAGTGGCGCACGGCGCACAAAGGTCGGCGTGCCCGTTATGGCAGCTAGTAGGCGTTGCGCAGCATATCGGCGTATTCGTTGGGCAGTGGTGAAGCTTCCACTGCCTGCGCGGCTTTCTCCACGTCGTAAGCCACCCGAATCAACTCGGAGCGCACACGCTGCGGGTCGGTCAGCGTGGTGTGCTCGTCGAGGTGCAGCAACTGGTAGGCCGCCCGCGGGTCGCCGTCCTTGGGCTTGCCCACCGAGCCGATGTTGAGCGCGTGCCGGTAACGGGTTTCGCCTTCGTGCTCGTAGGCAAAGGTGCGGTGGTAGGGCTTGTGCGTATGGCCAAAGAGCAGAATATCGGCGTTGGTATCCGCCAATACCCGCAGAAAACTTGCTTCGGGCCGATCCTCGAACAAGTATTCATTGATTTTGCGCGGCGAGCCGTGCACCATCAGCAGGCTAAGAGTACAGGGCTCCTCCTGAAAGTCCAGGCGTATGTGCTTAGGCAGATAGCGCAAATAGCGGCGCTCATCCGCCTTCACAACCTGGTTGGTGTAGGCAATGCTTTGGGCGCCCAGGTTTTTTTCTACGTCCGTCTTGTAGGCGCAGCCGCAGTTTTCGCTGGCCAGGCCAATGCCCTGGTCGTAGTTGCCGGCCAGCGTGGGAATGCCCCGCCGCCGCACCTCGTTGACCACTTCGTTGGGCCAGGGGGCGTAGCCTACCAGGTCGCCCAGGCAAAAAACCATGTCGGGGCGGCGTTGGTCGAGGTCAGTTAGGACCGCCTCCAAGGCCGGCAGGTTGCCGTGCACGTCCGAGAAAAAAGCAATTGTCATCAGAAAGAGAAAGTACGAAGGGAGGGTAAGCAAAACGGCGCCACCTACTAGGCAGCGCCGCTCAAAGGCCTTAGCAACACCCGCCGCCCGGCGTGCAACCAGCAATTTGCAGCTGGGGCAATGCAAACTCTTTATTCGGAACGCCGCACGCATCCTGCGCCAGGCAAGCCGTCTGCTTTGAGGTCAGCACAAAGTCGGTGCCGTCGAAAGTGAGGCCGAACTTGCCGATGGTTTCCTGCTGGTATTCCACCTCGATGTCTAGGTCCTCAGCGCCTAAAATTCTCTCTGACAACTTAAGGATGTGCAGAAATTTCTGCGGGGCGAGCCGGTGGTCGTAGTCGCCAGCCTCCCAGAGCTGAAAGTTGGCTGCGGTTTCCCGGCGCTCGACCCCACCGCAGTCGATAAAGTGTTTGGTTGCCAAGCCGACTTCCGTCACGTGGAAATGGGAAGGGAGGTAGTCCCCGTTGGGCAAGCGAAAATTCACGGCTTCGAGTCCCGCCAGGGACTGCTTCATTTCAGAGATTTTCATGGGATAGGGCTGTTTAGGCTGCAAAGGAAAGGTGATCTAGCAACCGCAGGCGGCATCCGGGCCGCAGGCCGCGCTGGTGGTGGCCTCAAGAAAGAAGGCAGTGAACTGCTGGTGCACTTGGTGCAGCAGTTCGGTATTGAGGCAGTAGCAGACGGTGAGTCCCTCAATCTCGCCCCGAATCAAGTCCAGGGCCTTGAGTTCCTGCAAGTGCTGCGAAACGGTAGTGCGCGAGAGCGGCAACTCGGCAGCGATGTCGCCGGAGATGCAGGTTTGTTTGGAGGCCAGTAGTTGAATGATAGCGACCCGTGCCGGGTGCGCCAAGGCCTTGGCAATACGAGCAAGCTGCTGTTGCTCTTCGGTGAAAGAGGCAGTTTTAGCGTAGGTCATCAAACGTAGGCGGGAGCCCATAAAGAGTGGAAGCTAGAGTGCTACTGGCAAGCAATGGCGTGAGCATGGTTTCTGCCTTGCGGAGGGCGCGTTGCTCGGCTTCGTCGATGTCGCTGCCGGGTAGGACGCTACGAACTTCGGCCTGAAAACGCAGTCCGTGTTCAAGCAGAAGGCGCAGCCATGAGCGAACAATAAGATAAGCGTTGGCAAGCATCGAGGGGAAGGGAGTAATTTGCTATGTTGTAAACATACGACATAGTATGTCGTATGTTTACAACATAGACGACTTTTTTCAGAAAATAAAAAACCGCTGCCGACGCAGCTCTTAAGGAGTTGCCATCTGGCACCGGCTTTTAATCTGGCCGGCTTCTAGGCTACTCAGGGAGTTGTAGGGCTTAGCGCCTGGGCAGCACCGGGTTCAGGTCCGAGGGTGGCGTGAGGGGCTGCGCGTCCAGCTCCCGTGAGTGGTCGTTGAGGCCCGTTTCCCGGTGGGCAGCGAAGTATTGCGCCAGGGCTTTCTCGCCGACCAACCAAAACACCACCGGCGTCACGATGATGTCGAGGAAGGTGGACGAGAGTAGGCCGCCGAGGATGACGGTGGCTACCGGGTAGAGAATTTCTTTGCCCGGCGCATCCTTGGCCAGCGTAAGCGGCACCAGCGCCAACGCAGCCACCAGGGCCGTCATCAGTACCGGCACTAGGCGTTCCAGCGAGCCGCGCAGTATCATTTCCTTCCCAAACTTCTCGCCCTCATGCTCCACGAGGTGGATGTAGTGGGAAATCATCATGATGCCGTTGCGCGAGGCAATACCGGTGAGCGTGATGAAGCCTACCAGTGAGGCAATGCTGAAGGTGCCGCCCGTAACCAGCACAGCCACCACCGAGCCGATGAGGGCCAGCGGGATGTTGAGCATAATCTGCCCGACCATGTAGCTGGACTTGAAGTGCGAGAACAAGACCAGGAAGATGCCGGCCAGCGAAAACAAGCTCAGCCACAGAATCTTCTGCGAAGCCGACTGCTGGCGCTCGAACTGCCCGCCGTAGGTGAGGTAATAGCCCGGCGGCAGCTTCACTTGCTGACTCACCTTCTGCTGAATCTCCTTCACTGTGGAGCCCAGATCCCGCTCGGCTACGTTCAGCGAGATGGTAATGCGGCGCTGGGTGTTTTCGTGGTTGACGGTGTTGGGGCCCGGCTCATAAACGATGTCGGCCACCTGACTTACCGGAATCATGGCGCCGGTCGGCGTTTCAATGCGGGTTTGGCTGATGGCGGCAATGTCGTTGCGTTGCACTTCGGGTAGCTTCACCACTAAGTCAAACCGTTTCTGCCCGTCGAGCATCTGCGACACCACCGTGCCCTGGAATAGGGTTTGCAAATCGCGCACCACTTCGCCGCGCTCCATGCCGTAGGCGCGCAAGGCCTCGTCGCGGGGGCGGATGAGTAGCTGGGGAATTTGCACCTGCTTTTCGACCTGCAAGTCCACCACGCCCGGCACGGTGCTGGCGGCCGCGCGCACTTCGCCGGCATAGCGGCGCAGCTCCAGCAGGTCAGGGCCAAACACTTTGATGGCCACTTGGGCCCGCACGCCGCTCAGCAGGTGGTCGAGGCGATGGGAAATGGGCTGGCCGATGTTCACGTTCACGCCCGTAATTAGGTTAAGTTTCTGGCGCATATCGGCCAGGATTTCGTCGCGGCTGCGCATGCTTCTTCCCTCTCGTTGCAGTTCCGCTGCCGTCTTGAAGGCCACTTCGATTTCCGAATTGTTGACCGATTCAGCGTGCTCATCCAACTCGGCGCGCCCGGTTCGACGGGCGGTGTAAGCCACTTCCGGAATCTCGAGCATCTGCTGTTCGCCCAGCGTGCCCAGGCGGTTGGATTCGGTGAGCGAGGTGCCGGCCGGGGCCGAGAAGTTGACAGTTAGCGACCCTTCATTGAAAGGCGGCAGAAACTCGGTGCCGAAAAACGGCACCATGGCCGCGGCCATCACAAAGAGCAGGGCCGTCGAAACAAGCACTAGCTTCGGCTGCCGCAGGCCCCAGCCCAGCAAGCGGGTGTCCTTCTTTTTCAACCAGCGTACCAGCAGGCCGTCGGGTTCGGGGTGGTTGCTCTGCTTCATGCGGGGCAGCAGGTAGTAGCAGAGCACCGGCGTGACGGTCAGCGACACAAACAGCGAGGCCACGATGCTGGTGATGTAGGCAATGCCGAGCGGGGCGAAAATTCGGCCCTCCATACCTTC
Organism: uncultured Hymenobacter sp.; assembly: GCF_964242765.1. NCBI lineage: Bacteria > Pseudomonadati > Bacteroidota > Cytophagia > Cytophagales > Hymenobacteraceae > Hymenobacter > uncultured Hymenobacter sp. The sequence goes on along the minus strand of NZ_CAXTBM010000028.1, from coordinate 44,507 downwards.
GAGCGCAAACAGCGGCAAAAACACCAGCACCACGATGATGGTAGCGTACACGATGGAGTTGCGCACCTCCGACGAGGCCGCGTAGATGACTTTGAGCACCGGCTGCGGGTTAGGCAACTGCCGGTTTTCGCGTAGGCGCCGGTACACGTTTTCCACGTCCACAATGGCATCATCAACCAGCTCGCCAATGGCAATGGCCAGCCCGCCCAGCGTCATGGTGTTGATGCTGATGCCAGCAAAGCGGAACACCAACGCCGTAACCAGCAGCGACAACGGAATGGCCACCAACGAAATAAAGGTGGTGCGCACGTTGAGCAGAAAGGCAAACAGCACGATAACCACCAGAATGGCCCCGTCGCGCAAGGCTTCCTCCACGTTGGTGATACTCGACTCGATGAACTCGGATTGCTTGAACAAGCGCGTGTTCACCTGCACGTCTTTGGGCAGCGACGGCTTCAATTCTACCAGTGCTTTTTCCACGGCTTCGGTGAGGCCGACGGTGGCGGTGCCGGGCTGCTTTTCGATGCTCAGAACAACGGCGGGCTTGCCGTTCACGCTGCCGTCGCCGCGCTTGAAGCGGGCCCCGAACTCCACCTTGGCGATGTCGGCCACGCGGATAGGGGACTGCTCGCGGTAGCCCACGACAAGGTTTTCGATGTCCTGGACCGAGCGCAGGCGGCCCAGGTTGCGAATCAGTACCTCTGAGCCATTTCGGTCGAAGAAGTTGCCGGTGGTGTTGAGGTTGGATTGGCGCAGCGCCTCTTCCACCTGGCTCACCGTCAGGCCGGTAGCGTTCAGCCGGGGCATGTCCAGCAGCACCTGGTACTGCAAGTTGTCGCCGCCGATGGGGATGACCTGGGCCACGCCGGGAATGGAAAGCAACCGCTGCCGCACGGTGTAGTTGGCCAGCGTGCGCAAGTCCGCGGCACTGGTCTGGCTTCCGCCGGACAGCCCCACCAGCATAATCTGGCCCATCACCGACGAAATGGGCCCCAGCACCGGCGTGATGCCGGTTGGTAGTTGTTCGCCCGTGGTTTGCAGCTTTTCGCTCACAATCTGACGGGCCGTGAAGATGTCGGTGCCATAGTCGAACTCCACGAACACCATCCCGAGGCCAATGGCCGAATTAGAACGCACGGCCGAAACGCCCGTAGCGCCGTTCAGGGCCGTTTCCACGGGCAACGTCACCAAGGCTTCCACTTCTTCCGGGGCCATGCCCGGGGCTTCCAGGAACACGGTTACGCGGGGACGGTCCAGGTCGGGTAGCACGTCCACGGGTAGCTCGCGGGCCGTGTACGAGCCGGCAATCAGCAGCCCCATGGCAAAGGCCAGCATCAGCAGGCGGTTTTGCAGGGCAAAGCGAATTATCTTATCGAGCATCCCTATTGATTGAGGTAAATAGACTTAAGCTGGTAGGTGCCAGCGGTTACGACCCGGTCGTTTTCATTGACCTGTCCCTGCACCAGCACGGTTTGCTCGCCACTGGCGGCGCCGGGCTGCACGTAGCGAATCTTGAAGCGCTCCGGCTCGGTGTGCACAAACACCACCGGCTTGCCGTTGAGGTCGGTTACGGCCGAAGTGGGCACTACCAGTTGCTTCTGGCCATTGCCGCTTTGGCTTATCACCTGCACGTTCACCGCCTGGCCGGCGCGGTAGGCGCTGCCCTGGCTAGCATCCAGCTCCAGAATCAGCTGGCGGGCCTGGTTGACGGGGTTGACCACGTTGCTAAACACCACCAGCCGGGCCGGGGCGCCGGGCTGTCCTTGCAGGCCTTCCACCCGAAACTGCGCGCCGGGTGTGACCTTGGCCAGATCCTGGGCAAACACCTGGGCTTCCACCCGCAGCTTGCCGGGGTTAATGACGCGAAAAAGCTCGTCGCCCTGGTTGACCTGCTGACCCACGGCCAGATTGAACACATCCACGGTGCCGCTCACCGGCGAGGTGACGCTCACGCGGCGCTGCTGGGCCTGCCCGTTGTAGATGCTGGCATTTTGCCGGGCCTGGCGCAAACGCAGCTCGGCGGCCACCACATCCTTGCGGGCGGCGATGTCGGCAATGCTTTGCAGGCGGGCGTAGTCCTGCTGGGCAGCCCGCAGCTCGGCCTGCGCGTTGGCCCGCTCGGTGCTCAGCCCAATTTGTTGGGTGGCATCCAGGGTTTGCTCGATGACGGCCAGCGTCTGCCCGGCGCGTACCCGCTGGCCCACCTGCGCCGCGAGGCGCACGATGCGGCCGGTTTGCGGCACCACGAGGCGCCCTTCGCCCCCGGCGGCGGCCGATACGGTGCCGTAGAGCGTAGCCCGGCTATAAGTCGTGGAGTAAGAGGCCAGGTTGGTGCGCACCTCGAAGAGAAACTGGCTTTCCTTGGGCAGCAATACTTCGTCGGTCAGGGCCACGCCGGTGCTGGCTTTGGCTTCGCCGCCGTGGTCTTCGCCGTCGTGGCCGAGCACGGCAACGGGGGGCGGGAGCAGCACCGTCAGTATCAGGCCAGCGGCGGCCGTGGCCGCAAGGAATTTATGCGTGGTTTTCATAGACGGCAGAAGTTGAAGTGGAGACCAGGGCGGCAACGCGCCGCCGACGCATGAGCAAGACCGTCAGGGCAATGCCGAGCACAAAGGCTCCGGCCAGGGCCAGAATGATTTTCCAGGAAAAGAAAAGTGAGGGGGCTCCGGCAGTGGGTGTTGCCGCCCCGGGCAGTTTCTCGCCCACCTTAATACCTTCGAGCAGCATCAAATCGGCCCGGTCGCCGGCCACGATGTTGAGGGCGAAGCTGTAGGGCTTATTAGCCGGAAATTCTCCTTCTACCAAGTAAATGCCGGGCTCCTGTTCCGTCACCGCCCACTTCAGCTGCGCATCTTCGGGGTTGGTCAACGTCAGCTTGGCGCCTTTGATGGGGGCGTTGGTAGCGTAGTCCGAGAGGAATAGCCGCAGGTCGGCGGGCTCGCCGCCTGCCAGCGGCTCGTAGCGCAGCAGCACCTCGAACTGTTCTGATAGGGCGGCCACAGAGAAGGAGGTCGCGCCGGCTGGGGTGGAAGCCTTGGCCCCATCACCGTGGTCTTCGCCCCCGTGGGCGTGGGCCGCTCCGCTCAGGAGCAGGCTCAGCAGCAAAATCAGGAGTTGTTTCATCTTATTCACCGCGCAGGTAGTTAAGTTCGACCAGGGCCTGACGGTAGTCGCGGATAGTGGTCAGGTAGGTATTCTGAATGGTAAAGGCTTGGTTCAGGCTTTGAAGCAAGACCAGGTAGCTGATTTCGCCGGCTTGGAACAGGCGCTGCGACTGGCTGATGATGGTCCGCGACTGCGGCACGCCAGTCTGCTCATAATAGCCCAGCGAAGCCGAAAACTTGCGCGTGTCGGCCAGCGCCTGCTGGTAGAGAGTGCTTAGCTCCAGGCGCTGGACTTGCAGCTGGTAGCCGGCCGCCTGGCTGCGGGCCGTGGCCGCCTGCAACTGGGCGCGGTAGGTCCAGAACCAGATGGGCACCGACACGCCGAACTGGAAGCGGTACCGGACAGTTGAGTTTTCAAAGGCCTGGTTCTGGTACCCCACCGTCAGGGCCGGCGTGCGCCGGGCCCGGACCAGGCTAATACCCGATTGGCTCAGCGCCACGTTCTGGGTGGCTGCTGCCAGGGTGGGGCTGCGCACCAGGGCGCTGCTGTCTTCGGCCGGCAAACCGCCCAGCAGCGCCGTGCCGGCCTGGGCCAATTCCGGGCCGCTGCGGCGCAAGTCGGTGCTGGTGGCCAGTGCTTCGGTGGGCCGGCCCAGCAGCAAACCCAGGCGCCGCTGCGCCGCGCGCTGGTCTTCGGTGGCCTGCTGAAGCTGCACGGTAACTTGCCGGGCTTCGGCGTCGGTGCTGATGCGTTGCAGAGACGTCACCTCCCCGGCCGCAAACAGCCGCTCGGTGGCTAGGCGCAACGCCCGAAACAGACTGTCTTGGTAAGTGAGCTGCCGCACCTGGGCCTCGGCAAATTGCAGGGAAAGGTAAGCCAGGCGGGCGTCGCGCAGCACCGAGGCCCGGCTGACCGCCCGGTTGCGCTCAGCCAGGGTGATGCCGGCCTCGGCTGCTTGGCGTTGCCGCCGGTACACGTTCGGCAGGTCGATGGTTTGCACTACGCCCGGCGCCCACCTCTCGCCCGTGGGGGCCGAAAACAGAAAATCCGGGTTGGCTGGTGCAAAGCTGCTGCGCTTGAGGGCCCGCTGCTCGGCAATTTCCCGCTCGGACTGCCGCAGCCGCGGGTGGCGGCGCAAACTCTGGGCTTCGGCGCTGTCGAGGCCAACGACGGCCGTTTGCGCCCAAGCCGGACCAGCACCGGCCAGCAGAGCCAGCAGCCATCCAAGAAGGGCATTTATCACTAGGTACTTCATTACAATCAGGTTAAACCCGCCGGTAAGCGGCTCGCGGTTGCAGTAGCAGGCACTCCGGGCGGAAGCGGAAGGGGCAACGCACCCGGAAGGTCTGCTTAGGACTTTTTCATCAGGGCCATACCACACTTCGGGTAGTTGCCGGGCTTGTTGTTAACACTGCCTTCGCTTTGGCCGCGTCCAGTTTCTCAAAGCCTCATAGCCGAGTGGTCCATGCCGGCCATGTCGCCGGCGGCACCTTTCCGTCGTGGGGGCCGACGCATCGGCGGCTTGGTTGCAGTTGCTAACCAGCAGCGGACAGCGAGGAAAAGAACTGGGATTTCATGGAATCTAGGTTGCAATGAAAAACGAGCGGCGCCGGGCTAGGCTTTCACGTTGATGGTGAAATCACCGGTATGAATCTGGCCACCGTGGTTGAATTGCAGAAAAACGCGGTAGAGGCCGGGCTTTTCGAAGTTGGTGTTGAAGCCAATGGCAGGGCCTTTGTCGGTTTGGTCGTTGGGGTGCACGTGCAGGTATTGCTCGGTGTCTTCGCTGATGACGACCACGTGGCCCAGGGCGCCGAGATAGTTGTCGAGGTCGGTTACCGGTTGGCCGCCTTTGGTGATGTTGATTTTCATGCCCAGCAACTGACCCACGGTCAGCGGCTTATCGAAGGAGAGCGTGGCCTGGTAGCCGTTCTTATTCCACTGCATGTCGTCGTTCTTGAACTTGACGGGCGCGTAAGCCGGGCCCTTCACCGTGAGCGGCTGGCGGCCCAACTGGTGGCTGGAGCCCGCGGGTGTGTAGTCCTGGAACAGCACGTAGTCGCCGCCCTTGGGGAAGGTGTACTGCACCTTGTAGTCGCCGTCGGCCGTGTACTCGGGGTGCTCGTGGTAGAACTGCGAGAGGTCCTTGCTAACGACGATAAGGTGAATTTTTTTCTCGTGCACCACGGCCAGGGGCACGGGGGCCGCCTCGTTGCCGGTTTGGCGGGGCGTGAAAGCCAGCGTAGCGGGCTGGCCGGCGGTGAGTTCCGTGGGAGTCGGCACGAACTTCATTTCGTAGGTTTTGCCGTTGGCCACCTTGTCGTTATGCTCCAGGGTCATGCCGCACTTGGGGCACTTTTCCCCTTCCTTGGTGCTGGTAACTTCGGGGTGCATGGGGCAGGCGTAGGTGTGGCCGCCGCTGTGGTCAGCCGTGCCTTCGGCCGGGCCGTTGGTGGGCGTGCTGACGGTGTTGGTGGCGCTGCTCGAATTGGAATCAGACGAGCAACTGGTAACAGTGAGCAGGCCGGCTAGGGCCAACAGGGAAAGTGGTAAGCGGTACATAAAGAGAGAATGAGGGTTGAACAGGAGCGCTGGAAAAGCTGCCCACAGGACTCGGACGCAGGATTGGGCCCGCCAATTGCTGCCAGAGCACGAAGCCCAGCACGACGGTTGCCACGGTGTAGAGCAGCTAGGAAAACCAAGCGGCAAACCAAACCTTGGAAGGGTGAGGGCGCCCGCTTCTTGGCAAGAACACTTCCTTGGCAGGCCAGTAAACCAAGAAGAAAAAGGGAGTGGACGCACTTAGGCGCCCGCCGCACACGCAAAAGCGAAGGCCCACCCCGGACATAGCACAGCTATGCCGGGGCGAGCCTTCGGCGCGTCAAATTAATCAGACCGTCAGGGACTGAATGAAAATCCGGATGTCGGGAATTTTGGGCGGCAGGTGCTCGCGGAGCACCAGAACCACGGCGTGGGTGCGGTCCCACTGGCCGGCAGCCGGCCGGAAAAAGAAGTCGTTGCTGGCCGGCAGCAGGGCGGGCGCGGACGTTAGCAGGTGCTTTTCGCCGGGCGTCGCGAGCGACTTAAGAATGGCGGCCGAGTTGTCTTTGCAGCAGTCGTGCTTGCCCGACGACTTGGAGTCGGGCGTGCCGTGCGCGTGTTGGGCCTTCCTGGGCTCCTGCTCGACCGTAGCCATGCCATGGCAGCCGGCATGCGTCGGCTTTTTCAAGGCGGCAGCCTGGGCTACCGGCGCGGGAGCAGCCAGTGCCGGATTGATGGTTGCGCACCAGCATTGCCCCACAAACACGTTGACGAAGACGAGCAGGAAGCTCGTCGCCAGCAGGCGTCGGAAAGGGAACAGGCTACGGAACATGACAGGCGTTAACGTAATTGCAAAACTAGGCTTCTGCGCAGAAAGTGCACGACTGATTCTCTACTGTTATTTCGGCATAAGAGTTCCGGCCGCGGTGGCTGCCTAGTTGCGGCAACGATAAAACCTGGCTAACCGCAGTGTTGGCGGGTGTTTCGACAACAAGAGCCTCTCTCGCTCTTCTTGGCTACGGCAAAATTATGCAAATGGAAACCCCAATTATATAAGTGGGCTGGGTGGAGCGCAAGCCACTTAGGCGTATTCGTCTTGCGGCTCGACGTGAACCAGCACGTTGTACACAGCCGGTTTGGCCTTCATGATAGTGGCCTTCACGGCGTGCGCAATAACGTGGCCTTCGCGCACGCTAATGCTGCCATCGACAATGATGTGCAGGTCCGCGAAGAACTCAAAGCCCATCTTGCGTACAAAGCACTTTTCGGTGGCTACCACGCCGGGCACACTCTGGGCCAGCGCCCGAATGTCGGCGGTCCAAGTTCCGTCCGGAGCCTCGTCCATGATTTCGCCGAAAGCGGGCCGGAAGATGTGGTACGCGTTGTAAACGATAAAGCCGCAGGCTACCAAAGCGGCCCAGTCATCGGCACTTTCGTAACCGGGCCCTCCCCACAAGGCAATGCTAATGCCGACAAAGGCCGTGCAGGACGTAATAGCGTCGGCCCGGTGGTGCCAGGCGTCGGCTCTCACCGCGCTGCTGTCCACCTCCTTGCCCACGCGCAACACCCGGCGGTAGAGCGTTTCCTTGATAACAATAACCACCGCCAGCACCACCAACGTGAACGAAGCCGGCAATTGGTGCGGGGTCTGAATTCGCATTATACTCTCGTAGGCAATGTAGGCCGCGGCAGCCAGCAAAGCGCCCGCAACGACCAGCGCGGCCAGGGGTTCGGCTTTGCCGTGGCCGTAAGGATGGTTTTCGTCCGGCTCGCGGGCGGCGGTACGCAAGCCTAGCCACACAATAAAGGAGCTGATAATGTCGGTGCCCGATTCAATGGCGTCGGCAATCAGGGCATACGAATGGCCGAGTACGCCGGCCGCTCCCTTACCCAGAACCAGGGCAATGTTCGCCCCAATGCCCAGCAGCGTAGACTGTTGTCCCCGCTCGGCGCGTTCGGAATTAGAAGCAAGAGGGGCGGGTGTGCCAACGGGGATGGGCATAAGCAGAGCCAGTCGATACCAAAAATGTGCCCCGCGTTGCGAGCGGGTGCCGGCGGGCCTCCAAGGTACTCGCCAGAAGAATGCAACGCCTCCTTATAGCTGCTAGTTCCTTGCCAGGCGCCGTCGGTTTATGGCTGTTTCAACAACATCTGCCCCACAAATTATGCATGTTTGGGGAAGGATTTCGTACGCACTACGTTAAGTTGGAGCCGTTCCTTTGTAGCGTGCTCCCAGGCCCTTTCGGGAACTGCCAAGGGCCTGGGTTTGCGATTTACGCCCCCTTATAGCTATGGAACCTGTCACGAAAACCGAAACCCTCGACATTGAAGGAATGACCTGCGCCTCGTGCGCGGCCTTCGTGGAGAAATCCCTGACCCGCACGCCCGGTGTGCAGCGAGCGGTGGTCAACTTTGCCACCGAGAAAGCAACCATCGACTATCTAACCACCCAGGCCAGCCCCGCCACGCTAAAGGAAGCCGTGGTGAAGGCCGGCTACGGCGTTACCGAACGGGTGCCCGATACCAGCGCCGCCGACCGGCAAACTGCAATCGACCAGCAGAAAGCCCGGGCTTACCAGAAGCTTAAGCGCCGGTTTTGGGTGGCCGCGGGGCTGGCCCTGCTCATCATGCCCTTGAGTATGCTTATGCTCTGGCCGGCCCTGATGCAGCGCGTAAACCTGCAGTGGCTCAACTACGGCCTGCTTTTGCTTGCCCTCCCGGTAGTGCTCTACAGCGGCCGGGCGTTTTATACCTCGGCCTGGAACGGCTTTCGGCACCGCGCCGCCAACATGGACACGCTCATTGCCGTGGGCACCGGGGCCGCCTTTCTTTATAGCCTGGCTGCTACGGTGGCGCCTAACTTTTTCATGCGCCACGGCCTGATGCCGGAAGTCTACTACGACACGACGGCGACTATCATTGCCCTGATTCTGCTGGGCAAAGTGCTGGAGCTGCGCGCCAAAACCCAGACCTCGGCTGCCATCAAGGCGCTGATGGGCTTGCAGGCTAAAACCGCCCGCGTGGTGCGCCCCGGTGGCCAGGAAGTGGATGTGCCCATCGAGCAGGTGCAGCTAGGCGACCTAGTGGTGGTGCGCCCCGGCGAGAAGGTAGCTACCGACGGCCTCATCGAAGAAGGTTACTCGGCCGTGGACGAGGCAATGCTTACCGGCGAGAGCCTGCCCGTAGAGAAAAAGGTTGGCGACTTGGTGTTCGGGGCTACGCTCAACAAAATGGGTTCCTTCCGCTTCCGCGTCACCAAAGTGGGCGCCGACACCATGCTCGCCCAGATTGTGAAGCTGGTGGAAGACGCGCAAGGCAGCCGCGCCCCCATTCAGCGCCTGGCCGACAAGGTCAGTGCTATCTTCGTGCCCACGGTGGTCGTTGTTGCCATCCTCACGTTTGTGCTCTGGTTTGATTTGGCCCCATTAGAAGCGCGGCTGCCGCTGGCCTTGGTCAACTTTGTGGCTGTGCTCATCATTGCCTGCCCCTGCGCGCTGGGGCTGGCCACGCCCACGGCCATTATGGTTAGCACCGGCAAGGGCGCCGAGCACGGCGTGCTTATCCGCAACGCCGAGGCCCTGGAAAAAGCCTACCAAGTGAACACCGTGCTGCTCGACAAAACCGGCACCATCACCCGCGGCGAGCCTGCCGTAACGGACTTCGTGCCCGCCGCGGGGCAGGACGCCGGTCAACTGCTGCAAGTGGTGGCCGCGGTGGAGCGGCAATCCGAGCACCCATTGGCCGAGGCCGTGGTACGCTATGCCGAGGCCCAGAAGGCCTCGGTTGTTTCGGCCAGCGGCTTTCGGGCCGTGGAGGGAAAGGGCGCCGCGGCAACAGTTGATGGGCAGGCGGTGCTTATCGGTAACTTCCGCCTGCTCGAGGAGGCGGGTATTCCCTTGTCAGCTACCATTAGCCGGCAAGCCGAGGAGTTGCTGGCCGGCGCCAAAACGGTGCTATATGTAGCCGTAGGCGGCAAGGCCGTGGGCCTGCTCGGGGTAGCGGACACCGTGCGCGAAACGTCGGCCGGGGCCATCAAGCGGCTGCAACGCATGGGCATAGAGGTGGTGATGATGACCGGCGACAACCCCCAAACCGCCGCCCAGGTGGCTGGTCAGGTGGGCATCAAGCGCTACTTCGCTGAGGTGCTGCCCCAGGACAAGGCCGGTAAAGTCAAGGAATTGCAGGCCGAAGGGCGCACCGTAGCTATGGTGGGGGACGGCATCAACGATGCGCCAGCCCTAGCCCAGGCCGATATTGGGCTGGCGATGGGCGGGGGCACCGACGTAGCCATGGAGGCGGCGGGCATTACGCTCATGCGCTCGGACTTGCAGGGGGTGGTGACGGCCATTGATTTGTCGCGCCACACGATTCGCACCATCAGGCAGAATCTGTTTTTTGCGTTCCTCTACAACGTGCTGGGCATTCCCGTGGCCGCTGGGCTTCTTTATCCCTTCTTTGGCGTACTGCTCTCGCCCATGCTGGCGGCCGGCGCCATGGCGCTGAGCTCGGTGTCGGTGCTAACCAACTCGCTGCGTCTGCGCCGCTTCTCGCCGCTCGAAAACTAATATTATGGATACCGCCGAAATCATAGTGACGCTGACCGGGCTGGCCCTGTCCGCCTTTGTTGTCTGGTACTTTTTCTTTTTCACCCGGCCGGCAGCCAGCGCCGTGTCTTCGTCGAGCGGCGTGCAGGAAGTGGACATCACCGTAAAGGGCGGCTACTCGCCCAACGTGATTGAAGTGGAACGCGGCAAGCTGGTGCAGCTAAGCTTCTACCGCGACGAGGAAAGCAGTTGCTCGGAAGAGCTGCTCATGCCCGCCTTCAATGTCCGCCGCGAACTGCCCGCCTTCCAAACGACGCTCGTGGAAGTGCTGCCCCAGCAGGCGGGCCGATTCGAGTTTACCTGCGGCATGGGCATGCTGCGGGGCAGCCTGATTGTAAAATAAGCTAGCACTGCCATGAAAACGGATGTAAGCGTTGCCCATACTTTGCCCTCGGCGGGCACGCACCGGCTGTTGATCAGGAATATGGTGTGCCCTCAGTGCATTCGTGTGGTCTGGGATGGTCTTTTGGCGCTGGGCTTGCAAGTGCACCGCGTGGCCCTGGGCGAAGCGGAGGTGTCGGCAGTAGGGGAGGGCACGGAACCCGACTGGCCGGCCATCCGCACCACGTTAGAGCAGGCGGGTTTTGCCCTGCTGGAAGACCCCCGGGCCCAGCTCGTGGACCGTATCAAAACCTTGCTGGTGACTTTGATTCATTACCCGCCGCCCGGCCCGCGCCTGCTCAACTACTCAACTTACTTGGTCGAGCACCTGGGGCGCGACTACCCTTATCTTTCCCATTTGTTTTCCGTTTCCGAGGGGCTCACCATCGAGAAGTTCAGTATTCGCCAGAAGGTGGAGCGAGCCAAGGAACTGATTGGCTACGGGGAATTGAGCATTGCCGAGGTAGCCGGGAATCTAGGTTACAGCAGTGCGGCGCACCTCTCGCGGCAATTCCGACAGGTGACGGGTCTCACCCCGACGGAATTTCAGCGCCTGGGCCCGGCCAGCCACGCCCGGCGCAGCCTCGACGCATTAACATAGGCCGCGAAATCAGGGAAGTTTGGAGGGCACGGCATACCCCCAAAGCCTGGTCTAATCAGCCGTGGACGCGGCCGGCAACGCCTACGTGACTGGCCGCGTCCATCGGCAATAACCGCCGTTAGCTTGGCAGTGCCCTGTTGAGAGCATACTTACCGCCTGCCACGGCAACTTTTTCCGGGCTCGGCAAACCCAGCAATAACTCCTATATTGAACCATGCAACGGGAGCTTTCGGGAAAATTGCCACCGTCTGGCGTTCCGGTTCCTGGGTTGCTTGACGGATTGAGAGCACAAACGCCGAGGTAGGGAGCACCATCGCATTCAACTCCCTGCTGCATTGCCATACGACTAAGCCGCTAGAGCAGCGACCCCCGGAGCCAAGTTTCAACGGCTTTGTTTTGGGAGGGCCTCCCTGATAGGCAGGTTCTCCAGCTAATACGTATTAGCATCAAGCGTACGCCACTCCCTTTCCCAAAACTAACCTCCCCTCGGACTATTAAAATCGAAGAGTTGTAACTGGTAACTGCATTTATGAATAATATTCAAATAAAGAAGTCGGGGACGGTGTACGATGCCGTTGTGGTGGGTTCCGGTGCCGGGGGCGGTATGGCCGGCTACGTGTTGGCGCAGGCCGGCCTGAAGGTGTTGATGGTGGAAGCCGGACCGTTTTTCGACCCTGCTAAGGATGCGCAGCAGTTGAAATTTTCCTATGAATCGCCCCGGAGAGGAGCGTCCACTACCAGGCCGTTCGGGGATTTCGATGCCGCGTATGGCGGGTGGGAGTTGGAAGGCGAACCGTACACCACCAAGGATAAAACGGAATTTAACTGGTTTCGCTCCCGCATGCTGGGCGGGCGAACCAACCACTGGGGCCGTATCTCCCTACGAATGGGGCCTAACGACTTTAAAAGCCACCACCTCGATGGCCTGACGGACGATTGGCCGATTACCTACGAGGAAGTTAAACCCTTCTACGATAAAGTTGACCGCCTGATTGGCGTGTATGGCACCGTGGAGGGCCTGGAAAATGAACCGGACGGCATTTTTCTTCCGCCGCCGAAACCCCGCCTCAACGAACTATTTATCAAGCAAGGCGCCGCCAAGGCCGGCGTAACCGTGATACCGGGGCGAGGGTCCGTTTTAACGGAAAGCCTGCCGGGCAACAAAGACCGGGGCGCCTGTTTTTACTGCGGACAATGTGGTCGTAGCTGCAAAGTGTACGGCGATTTTTCGGCATCCTCGTGCTTGGTTATTCCGGCCATGAAAACCGGCAATCTAAAGGTGATAACCAATGCCATGGTCCGCGAGGTGCTGACGGGCCCGGACGGCCTGGCGACTGGGATATCGTACGTCGATAAAAAGGATCTACAAGAATATCAGGTAAACGCCAAGATTGTGATTCTGGGCGCCAGCGCCGGGGAATCGGCCCGGTTGCTGCTCAACTCCACGTCGGTGGCCCATCCCAATGGGTTAGCCAACAACAGTGGAATAGTCGGCAAATACCTGCACGATTCGACGGGCGCCAGCTTGCGGGGCTTTTTACCGCAACTAATGGATCGAAAACGCTACAACGAGGACGGGGTGGGCAGCGTGCACATTTACAGTCCCTGGTGGCTCGACAACAAAAAATTGGATTTCCCGCGCGGTTATCACATTGAATACGGCGGTGGCATGCACATGCCGGCTTACGGGTTTGGGAGCGGCATCCAGGACGTCAACGGGCTGGTTCCCGGCCGCGACGGCAAGATGAAAGAAGCCGGCGGGTTTGGCGCAGCGCTGAAAGATGATTACCGGCGCTTTTACGGCACGCAAGTGGGAATGGCGGGCCGGGGAACGGCCATCGCCCGGGAAGATAATTATTGCGAGATTGACCGTGATGTGGTGGATAAGTATGGCATCCCCGTCTTGAAATTCCATTATAAGTGGACGGATGCGGAAGTCAAACAGGCCAAGCACATGCAGGAAACCTTTCAAGCCGTGATGCACGAAATGGGTGCCATTATCACCTCAAAAATTCCGGGGCCCGAAACCAACTACGGCCTCGAAGCCCCCGGGCGCATCATTCACGAGGTTGGTACGGTCAGAATGGGCGACGACCCCAAAAAATCGGCGCTCAACAAATGGAGCCAAGCCCATGACTGCAAAAACCTGTTTGTCGTGGATGCCTCCCCGTTCGTCCAGCAGGGCGACAAAAACGCGACCTGGACCATCCTCGCGCTTTCCATGCGTACGAGCGAGTACATACTTGATCAGCGCAATAAATTGAATGTCTAACTGGTGATTCTCGATTCAGATGAAAAGACGTGATTCTTTGAAAGCAATAGGCGTAGCTACCCTTTCAACCGCGCTTTTGTTGGAGGCCTGTAGCAAAGAGCAGAAGAAGGCTCCTGAAGTAGCCGTAAAGCCAGTTAAAGACAATACCGGGAGGCAGGAATTCGAGATAGAAAGAGAGGAGAAACTAAACCAGATTACGTTTTTCACCGAGCACGAAATGGCCACTATCACGGTATTGGCTGATATTATTATCCCCAAAGACGAAAAGTCGGGCAGTGCCTCGGACGCGAAAGTGCCTGATTTTATCGAGTTTATTGTCAAAGACATACCCGAGCATCAGGTGCCGATGCGGGGCGGACTACGCTGGCTGGATATGCAATGCCTGAACCGTTTCAATCACGCTTTTGTCGACTGCTCGGCCCAGCAGCAGCTAGAAATGGTGACGGCCATAGCGTATCCGCGCAAAGCAACCAAGGAAATGAAGCAGGGAGTTACTTTTTTCAACCGAATGCGGGATCTGACGGCGTCGGGCTTTTTCAGCAGCAAAATAGGCATGGCGGACATTGGCTACGTCGGCAACGCGCCTAACCGCTGGACGGGAGTGCCCGTGGACGTTTTAAAGCAGTACGGAATGGAGCAGGTTAGCGTCTAGGAGGCTGCAAGGAGAGGTACTCGCAAAGCCAGATACAAGGGGAATGCCTGGTCCTGAAGGCAATTAGCCGCTTTCACTTTACTTGCCGCCGGTAGAAGCGGTGGGCGCCGAAGGCAATGGGCAGCCCCACGCAGACCACAATAACAAGCAGTTCCCCGGCCGCGTGCCCAAGGCGAAAAGGAGCGGCCGCAACCTGCGAGGCCGGCACCGCCACGAGGTTCATCACCAGCCACACGAAAGAGCCGTACAGCACGCCTACCAGCAGGGGATGGAAGGCGTGCAGACGCCCTTTGGGGTAGAGCCAAAAGAGGAAGCCCGTAAACAGGAAGGCAATCGTGTAGTGCAGCACCAAGCCCCCGGCGGCCATAGCCAAGCCACCCGTCAGGGCCTGCGGGCCCCACACCCCGCTGGCCACGTAGCGCAATACGTTCAGGGGCGAGCGGCCCGTGGTCAGGAAGTACTTGGTTAAGGCCGTGGCAATGTCCAAGGTGCCGGCGACCAACGCCGTGCTTGTCAAGGCCCAACTTGAACCTGAATACCGGGAAGAAGCCATGGGAGTGGAGTAAGACAGGTGAGACAAAACTCTCGCTTGCCGAAAGATACGCGTCCAAGCCGTTCGTGCTACTGAGTTCCTTTAGACAGGCTTCCCACGATTTTAGTGGCTTAGGCTGCTCAAGGAAGACGCTCAGTTACGTATTTCGCAATACCTTACACTCCTAATAATCCTGACTTTTAGCCTATTTCCAGCAAAGCCTATGCACAAGTATTTACTGGCCCTTACCGCGGTGGTTTGCTCGGTTTCGGCGGTTCCGGCCCAGCAACTGCCCGTCCGCACAACCCAAGACTACGCCCGGGCGGAACGCTTCATGGGCTACAACACCCAACCCCTGGTCGATCATAGCAGCGAACGGCCGACTTGGCTGGCCAATGACCGATTCTGGTACCGGGTTTCCACGGCGCAGGGCAACGAGTTCATTTTGGTGAACCCGGCCCGCAAAACCCGCACCGCGGCGTTCAACCACGCTCAACTGGCCGCCGCGCTTTCGGCGGCCAGCGGCCAGCAGTACAACGCGGACCGGCTGCCGTTTCGCCGCTTCACGTTTTCGCCCGATGAGAAGGTGATTTTCTTTGCGGCGAACGGTAAGGACTGGAAATATGAGCTGGCGAACGGTCAGTTAAGTTCCGCGGCCCCGCCAACGGTCAGCCCTGAGGCCAGCGTCAATACCGACAACGAAATCGTGTCGCCCGATGGTCGGCTGGCGGCCTACATCCACGACTACAACCTGTGGGTGCGCGACACGAAAACCAACCAGCAAACCCCGCTCACCACCGACGGCGCCCAGAATTTCGGTTACGCCACCGACAATGCCGGCTGGACCACCAGTGACCGGCCCGTGCTACTCTGGTCGCCGGACTCGCGCAAAATTGCCACCTTCAAGCAGGACCAGCGCAAGGTGAGTGACATGTACCTGGTTACGACCAACGTGGGCAAGCCGACGCTGAAATCGTGGAAGTACCCGCTGCCCGGCGACAAGGACATCATCACCATCGAGCGGGTGATTGTGGAAGTAAACAGCCCGAAAGTGGTGCGCCTGCAAATGGCGCCCGACCCGCGCCGGGGCTCGCTCTGCGACGATATTTCCTGCGGCGGCATGGGTTTTGACGACGTGGACTGGAGCCCCGACGCAACCCAACTGGCGTTTGTATCCACCTCGCGCGACCACAAGCAGGAGAAATTCCGGGTGGCCGACGCCGCGACCGGCACCATCCGGGAGGTGTTTTCGGAAACCGTGGCTACGCAGTACGAATCCGGCCAGGGCGCCATCAACTGGCGCTATTTGCCCCGCAAGAAAGAGGTTATCTGGTATTCTGAGCGCGACAACTGGGGCCACCTCTACCTCTACGATGCCACCACCGGCCAGCTTAAGCAGCAGATTACCAAGGGCAACTGGGTGGTGACGCAGCTACTGAAAGTGGACGAGCAGCGCCGCCAGCTGTATTTTCTGGCCGGGGGCCGCGAGCCGGGCAATCCGTATTTCAGCTACCTGTACCGGATTGGGATGGACGGTAAAAACCTCACCCTACTCACGCCGGAAACCGGCAACCACCTCGTTACCCTGTCGCCTTCGGGCCGCTATTTTATTGACAGCTACTCGCAGCCCGACCGTCCGGGCGCAACCCTGCTTCGGTCCGTGGATGGCAAACTCGTCTCGTCCTTAGAGAAAACCGATATTTCCCGCCTCACGGCAACCGGCTGGAAGCCGCCTACTCCCATCACAGTCAAGGCCCAGGACGGCCAGACCGACCTCTACGGCCTGTTGTTCACGCCCTCCATGCTGGACCCGGCCAAGAAATACCCGGTTGTCAACTATATCTATCCGGGGCCGCAGGGCGGCAGCGTCGGTAGCTGGTCGTTTACCCCGGCGCGGGGCGACCACCAGGCGCTGGCCGAGCTGGGCTTCGTGGTGGTCGTGCTGGAAGGCAGTTGCAACCCGCTGCGTTCTAAAAGTTTCCACGATGCCTGCTACGGCAACATGGCCGAGAACACGCTTTCCGATCAAATAGCCGGCATGCGGCAGCTAGCGGAGCGCTACCCGTACCTCGACCTGAGCCGGGCCGGCATCTGGGGGCACTCCGGTGGCGGCTTCGCGGCGGCGGCGGCGATGTTTCGCTACCCGGATTTCTTCAAAGTCGGCATTTCCGAGTCCGGTAACCACGACAGCCGCAACTACGAAGACGATTGGGGCGAGCGGTACATTGGCCTGCTTACGCTTCAGGCCAACGGCACTTCCAACTACGATTCGCAAGCCAACGCGCCGTTGGCTAAAAACCTCAAAGGCAAGCTCTTGCTAGCCCACGGTCTGCTGGACAATAACGTGCCGCCCTACAACACCATGCTGGTAGTGGAAGCCCTAACCAAAGCCAACAAAAGCTACGACTTGGTGGTGTTGCCGAACGCCACCCATGGCTACGGCGCCTATTCGCCCTACATGACCCGCCGCCGCTGGGACTATTTTGTGCGCAACTTGGCTGGTGCCGAACCGCCACAGGACTACGAAATGACCCCCAGGCCCGACCCCACGCCATGAGGAAAAGTAAGTGAATTGGCGGCGGAATGCACTGATAGCCACCAAAATCAAACCACCTGCGCGCACCGTCTGTCTCTCATCTAAGTCAGCTTTGCTTCATCCGCTGATGCGCCTATTTACTTGCTTAGGCGTCAGCTAGTGAGTCGTTTCAGCCGAAGGGTTTATTTATCTTGTTGTACTACAGAGGTCGCCGCGTTTGTCAGCAGGGCCTCTTCACCCCGGCTGCTAGCCATAACAAACAGTTTCTCTTTTCATTTCTGCGTATGAACAAACTGCTTCTTTCCGCCACCTTATTACTTGCTACTGCTGCCGTGTCTGAGGCTCAGGATTTCAAGTACCAAACGCCGCCCAAGGCCCTGCAAGATTTGCTGCTGGCCCCGCCCACACCGCGCGTCAGCCTCTCGTCTGATGGCCGCGTCGTGGCCCTGCTGCAAGTGCAGGATTTCCCTACCATAGCCGAGTTGTCCCAACCCGAGCTGCGCTTGGCCGGTCTGCGCTTCAATCCCCGCACCAACGGCCAGAGCCGCGTGAGCTACGCCGTGGGCATCAAGCTCAAAACCCTGCCCAGCGGTGCCGAAATCGACGTCAAAGGCCTACCGGCCCAGGCCCGCATCAGTAGCGTAAGTTGGTCGCCCGACAACAAAACCATGGCCTTTGCGCTCACCACGCCCGGCTCCGGTACCGACGGCCGCGTGGAGCTGTGGGTGGCTGACGTGGCCGGCGCCACCGCCCGCCGCCTGCTGGCCACGCCCCTCAACGACGCCTTCGGCAATTCCTTTGACTGGGTGTCGGACAGCAAAACTATTTTGGCCTGCACCGTGCCCGCGGGCCGGGGCCCCGCTCCGTCAGCCGATGCTGTACCCACCGGTCCGGCCGTGCAAGAGAGCGGCGGTGGCAAAAAAACCGCCGCCCCCACCTACCAGGATTTGCTGAAAACCCCCGCCGACGAGCGGCTGTTCGACTACTACGCCACCTCGCAGCTAGTGAAAGTGAGCTTGGCCGATGGCGCGGCCCAACCCCTGGGCCAGCCCGGCGTGATTCAAACCGCTTCGCCCTCGCCCGATGGCAAATATGTGCTGCTGCGCACCCGGCACCGGCCGTATGCCTACACGCTGCCCATCAACCGGTTTCCGCAGCGCATTGATGTGCTGGACCTAGCCAGCGGCGCCCCGGTAAAAACCGTGGCCGACCTGCCCCTGGCCGATGCCGTGCCCATCGGGGCCGACGCCGCAGCCACCGGCCCACGCAACCACGCCTGGCGTGCCGATGTGCCGGCCACCATTTGCTACGCCGAAGCCCAGGACGGCGGCAACCCCAAAACGAAAGCCGACATCCGTGACAAGCTCTTTACCCTCGAGGCGCCGTTTACGGGGGCGCCCCAACTGCTGGCGGCTTTGCCCATGCGCTTTGGCGGCCTGAGCTGGGGCAACAACCAACTGGCCCTGGCCGAAGGCTACCGCTGGGCCGACCGGCACCAGACTACCTGGCAATTGAACCCCAGCAAGCCAAATGCGCCGCTCGCCGTGCTGTTTGATGGGTCGTCGGAAGATAAGTACAAAGACCCCGGCACGCCCTATGAGCACCGCAACGCCCAAGGAAAACCGGTGTTGCTCACGGGCGGCTCCATGGGCCAAAGCATCTACCTGCTGGGCAACGGCGCCTCTCCCGAAGGCGACCGGCCTTTTGTGGATGAAATGGACTTAAGCACCAAAAAAGCCACCCGTTGGTGGCGGTCGCAAGCGCCGGTGTACGAAGTTCCGGTAGCCATTCTCGATGCCAGCGGCAATAAACGCCAGCTACTTACCCGCCGCGAGTCGCTCACCCAATCGCCTAATTATTACCTGCGCGACGCCACCAAGAAAGACAAGCTCACGGCCGTAACCAAATTTGCTAACCCCTACGCGGCCTTTGGCGGCAGCTTCCCGAAGCAGGTGCTGAAATACAAGCGCGCCGACGGTGTAGCCCTGACCGCCGACCTCTACCTGCCCCCGAACTACAAGAAATCTGATGGCCCGCTGCCTACCCTCATGTCGGCCTACCCGCTGGAATTCAAGGACAAAAGCACGGCCGGCCAGGTCACCGGTTCCCCGTACGCCTTCACGCGCCTGAACGGGGGCTCGCCCATCTTCTGGGTGACGCAGGGCTACGCCGTGCTTGCCAATGCCAGCGTTCCGATAGTGGGCGAGGGCAACAAAGACCCCAACGACACCTATATCGAGCAGTTGGTAAGCAGCGCCAAAGCGGCCATCGACGAAGGCGTCCGCTTGGGCGTGGTCGATGCCGCCCGCGTGGGTGTGATGGGCCACAGCTACGGCGCGTTCATGACGGCCAATCTGCTCTCGCACTCCAACTTGTTCAAGGCCGGCATTGCCCGTAGCGGCGCCTACAACCGCACGCTCACGCCCTACGGCTTCCAAGGCGAAGAGCGCAATTACTGGCAGGCCCCGGAGGTGTACAACGCCATGTCGCCATTCAATTACGCCGACAAAATGAAAACCCCCATCCTGCTTATTCACGGCGAGGCCGACAACAACACCGGTACCTATCCCATTCAGAGCGAGCGGTACTACGCCGCGCTGAAAGGCCAGGGTGCCACCGCTCGCTACGTAGTGCTACCTGCCGAGGCTCACGGCTACACCGCCCGCGAAAACCTGCTTCACGTGCTGTGGGAGACGGATGCGTGGCTGAACAAGTACGTGAAAACTTTAACCCCCGCACCAGCTAACTGAGGCTTGAGAGAGGTTTTTTGAACAGCAATAAAGAGAAGCCCGGCCTACCGCACGGTAGTCCGGGCTTTTTGCCTACACGGCTTGTTGGCTCCAGCGATACTCGCTTGTAAATCCAACGGGCGAAAGCCCTGTTTAACGTAAGCGCCGGGTCGCAGGCCCTTCTTGAAAACAGACGCAGTGGCGAGCATGCCAACGAAAAACGCCCTGTAAATCACTGATTTACAGGGCGTTTTTGAGACTAAGAGCCTCCTGCCGGGATCGAACCAGCGACCTACTGATTACAAGTCAGTTGCTCTACCAGCTGAGCTAAGGAGGCGTGTTGGTGGTGCAAAACTAAGCCGGCCGACGAGTTTTTCAAATCAATTCTTGAACTTTTATAGCAACAAAAAGGCAAGTGCCTAGGCCTCAGGGCTTGAACAAGGCAGCAGCAAGGGTTTCGTCCTGGCAATAGATGTCGGAATAATAGCGCAGCCGGTTGTTTTCCGCCTCGCAGGTGTAGTATCGAATTCGGATTGGCAGGCCCTGCGCTAAATCGTAGCGGCACTTCTGGCGGGTGGCAATGCTGCGGCGCATGTCGGGCAAGGCGGCCAACTGGCCTTCTCGCTTGAGTAGAAAGGCCGCTAGGTCCAGTGGCTTTTCTACGCGGATGCAGCCGTGGCTACGGTCCCGGCGGGGTTCTCGGAACAAAGACCGGGAAGGCGTATCATGAACGTAGATGCCGTGTTGGTTGGCAAAGTAGAAAACTATATTGCCGAGCGCATTGCGGCGGCCCGCGGCTTGGCGAATGGTATAAGGAAATGTTTGGGGAGTGACACGCTGCCAGTTCACCCGCCAGGGATTTACCACGCGGTTGCGATAATCAAGCAGGCGATAGTTGTGGGCAGCCAGGAAACCTGGATCGTTCTGAAGTTCGGGCAATATTTCAGTGACGGCAATACTGTAGGGAATACGCCATTCGGGGGCCGTAACGAAAACGGCAATTCGGCTGTCGAGGGTAGGAGTAGGGGTGGCGGCTTTCCCGACCACCACCCGGTGCGTTTGCACCACCCGGCCCGCCCGGATTAGCTGAAGCTGATAGGCCGGGATATTGATTAACGCGTAATCGCCGGAATCGGGGAGGCTGGCGTCCCAGCGCAGCCGTTCCAGGTTGAGGGCTACCCGGCGGAAGTCGGCGGCATTGCCAGTGGAAGGGCGTAAAGAATCGGGAACTGCGCGGAGCGTTTTGCTCCAGGCTTGCTGGAGCTGTTGATACGCTCGGCTAGCTGGCTGGCAGCGCAAAAAACCAGGGCCGAGCAGGGTATCAGTTAGGGCGAGTTTAAGCCGATCAACCGCTTCTTGCGTCTGGACCTTATCTAAGGGGATTGGGAGCAGCGTGGTAGGGTGCAGGCGCCCATAGCGCAGATGCAGGGCGTAGCGCAGCAATGCGTCGGTGAGGCGCAGCTCGAAGCCGGCTAGGTTACTCGCCGCTTGCGTTGAGCGGCGCAAAGAGTCGGGGAGGGCAAGCAGAGTTGGCCAGGCGTAGGTAGCCGGGTCGAGGCCAAACTCGGGCGCCGAGCGCAACAACGCAAGGGCCTGCTGCGCATTGCCGTTCCAACCGCCCGAGTCCGGCCGAGTCCAGGCGGGCGCAAAGTTGCGCTGCGCGTAGAATTGCTGTACGGCCGGGCCGGCCTGCAAACCTAACTGCGCATACGTAGCGGTGGAACCCAGTGCCGCCGTGTCGAGCACCACGCGCAGCGAGAGCATGGCGACTGCCGCCGGCTTAGGGGGCGAGCTAGCACGGTTACCGTCGTTGGCTAGCGACACAAGTGCAGGAAACACGCCGCACGCCAAAGCCAGCCAAAGCCGGACAGACTGGACTGTATTTTTTAACCGTTCCATAACGTGGACCCAGAAGAGGCCGGAAGGTTGAGATAGTAGAATTAACTCATCGAAAACAACGGTTTCAACAGGCTTCGAGCAAAAAACCGCACTAATCCCCAGCAAGAAAATATAGCGTATTTACAAGCTGAAATCAAGAGATATGTTGCGCCACTAGCGGTTATTTCAACGGGCCATACAGTTTAATTTTACCTTGGGTGAAAACCGACGGGCAGCTGTACCAGGGGCTAGTACTGTTCGTAGGTATGTTTTCAAACCAGGCACTGTGGGTAAGAGTAGCGTCAGTTTTTGAGCGGCTCTTTACAGCAGCTACGCGCCAGGTAATTCATCTTTTTTGTTTCTACTACTGCATGCATCTGCTGGAAATTACCACCCCCGAACACGCCCGCGAGTTTCTTGAATTTCCAGTTCGCCTTTATCGCACCGACCCCAATTATATCCGCCCGCTCGATAAAGACATCAACCAAGTGTTTGACCGCCAGCGCAACAAGTATTTCCGCCACGGAGAACTGGTGCGGTGGCTGTTGCAGAACGAGCAGGGGCAAACGATTGGGCGGTTGGCCGCCTTTATCAACGAGCGAACCGCCACTACCTTCGAGCAGCCCACCGGGGGCATCGGTTTCTTTGACTGTATCGACCAGCAACAGGCCGCTGATCTGCTCTTCGACGCCGGCCATACCTGGCTGGCGCAGCGGGGGATGGAAGCTATGGATGGCCCCATCAATTTCGGCGACCGGGACCAGTGGTGGGGCTTGCTGGTTGATAATTTTGGGCCGCCGCTTTACACGCAGAACTACAATCCGCCCTATTACCGGCGCCTGCTCGAAACGTACGGCTTTCAGCTCTACTTCCAGCAGTACACGTATTTCCGTAAGGTGCAGGCCCCTCTCTCGCCCCAGTATCAGTTGACGGCGGCCCGCATGCTCAACGACCCCGACTACAAGTTCGAGCATCTGCGGCTACGCGCGTTGCCCAAGTATGCCGAAGATTTCCGCCAGATCTACAACAAGGCGTGGGTGAGGCACACCGGCGTCAAGGAAATGACAACCGATCAGTCGCTCCACATTATGCACAAGCTGCGGCCGGTGCTGGATGAGCGCATCTGTTGGTTTGCGTATTTCCGGGGCGAACCGGTGGGCTTCTTTATTGCCCTGCCCGAACTCAACGAACTGTTTCGCTACGTAAACGGCAAACTCGATTGGCTTGGCAAGCTCCATTTTGCGTGGCACCGCTGGCGCGGCGCGGTGCACACCATGACTGGTATTGCTTTTGGCATCGTGCCCGAGCAGCAGGGCAAGGGCTTGGAGATGACCTTTATCTTGGCCGCCAGTAAGGTGGTGCAGGATACTAGCAAGGTGCACTACGACGATTTTGTGATGAACTGGATTGGGGATTTCAACCCCAAAATGATGTCGGTGGCCGAGAAAATCGGCGGTGAAATCTGGCGCACCCACGCCACTTTCCGCTACCTCTTCGACCGCACCAAGGAGTTTAAACGAGCTGAAATTATTTGAGGGTTGAATGGCTGATTGTTAAATGGCTGGTTAGTTAAACCAAACTGCCTCGTTCAACAGAACGAGGCAGTTTGGTTGTAGTGCTTCTGTTGAATAAAGCAGTGTGACGATTCAACCAACAACAATCAACCATTCAGCAACTAACAATCAACCATTTAAAAAGTGTACTGCACGCTCGCGGTGATGTTGCGGGGCAGAATGGGGCGAATCAAGTTGTAAGCCGCTTCCGAAGGAGTTAAGTTGGCCGCGTTGCGGGTTTGGTTGTCGATGAAATCCTGGGTGATGGTTTCGCCGTTGCGGGCAGCAGCATCGCCAAAGCCAACTTTGTTGAGCAAATTGGACCCTTGCACCGACAAACGCACGCCCTGTAGCTCGTAGGCAATGCCCCCGAACAATACGCCATAGCTGGGCAGCAGAATCGTGTTGCGGCGGTTGGCGTACCGGTCGCCAAACCAGCGGTAGTTGGCAAACAAGTTCAAGCCCTTCCAGAGGTAGTCGGCGCCGCCTTCCAGCAGTACGTCGGGCGTGTCTTCGAGGCGGTTGCCGGCAATGGAAATTGGCGCGGCGGCCGCCGTCGGCTGCAACTGAAATTCCACGATGCGGGCGGCCTGAAGCGTACCAATGCCTCGCAACGTCAAGCCCTGCACGGGCTGGAAGCTGATTTCCGATTCGATACCGGCGCTCTGTACCGTGCCCCGGTCCTGGCGGAGCGTGAAGCCCCCGCCCGCGTTGGTTTGCTGCACCGTGAACGGAATGTTCTTGTTGCGGCTGTAGAACAAGGTCAAGCCCAACCCTAGCTTATCGGTGGAGGCTTTGGCCCCGGCTTCGGCCTGTACCACGCGCTGAATTTCACCCCGCACCGTATTGCCCTCGGCGTCGGCATTGAAAGCAAACTGGTCGTTGGTTGGCACCACGCCGGCGTTGCTGAACCGAGCGTAAAGCGCCGAATTATCGTCGAGCTTATAGTTGGCGCCTACCGAGTAGTTGAAGGTCTGGAAATTGAAGTCCCACTCGCGGTTGCCGCCGCTCGAAGCCAGGTACGAGTTGTCGTAGAGCGTGGTATAAATGCCATCAAGGCCGCCATTGGAGCCGCCGAAGCCGTTGGCCGCGGACGGAGCCCCTACGAAAGGCGTGAAGCGCGCATCGGCGTTTACCAGCTTCGCTGATCGGGCCGCCGCGCCCTCGGTATGGGTGGTTTCGAGGCGCACGCCCGCGTCTACGCGCAGCTTATCGGTTACGCGGTACTCGTCGCCAACGAAGTAGCTCAGCACCTGAGTGGTATTGGTGGTGTTGGCCAGCAGACCGCCCGCCGTGCCGAAGCTATAGGCCAAAAAGCCGTTCTGCGTCACCTGAAAAGCGGGTTGGCCAGCGGCATTGAGCAGCTCCAGGTTGAGTAGCCGCGGCCGGTTGCTTACTTCCTGTATCACCTGGTTGTAGCTCAGACGCTCCTTTATGGTGTAGCGGCTGGCGTAGAAACCGGCCGAAAGCTGGTGGCGGCCAGCCGTTTTGTTGATCTGTAGCTTGTTGATGGCATTGGTGGCCGGCTTATCGTCGGGGAAAATACCCGCAATGTTCACCAGCCCATTGCCGTTGAGGGTCGCAATTTCAAGGGGCTGGCCGTTGTCGGCGTACGTGAAGCGGGCCGAGGCGGCGCCCAAGGGGCGGTAGCCGGCCAGGTAGCTGCCCGCCAGGGCGGCGCCTGGTAGGGGCGCCGTCAAATCATACACGCCGTCGGACGTGAGGTTGGCGTCCAGCAGGCGGGCATTGTCGGTTAGCGTGAAGCCATTGCCGAGGTCGAAAAACACCTCTGAACTAACCGCCTTGTAGCGCGAGTGCTGGCCATCGGCCAAATCCCGCTCCAGCGTGCCCTGGCCGTTGTTGAACGGGTTAGGAATGCTGTGTCGGCGCAGGTACTGCGACATCACCGTGCCGCGCCGGAAGTCGGGGCCGCCCGGAATCTGCTGCGGCTTGTTGAGGTTCTGGTACGGAATGCTGGTCAGGTACGCTACCCGGTCGTTGAGGTACTTGCCGTAAACCCGGACGTAGCCATTTCGGAGCGTGTAGGTGACGTTGGCTTTCACGTTGCCGCCGCGGTTGAGCGGGAAGCCGGGGTACTTGGTGCCTACGTCGTAGCGGTAGAAGCCGCCCACGTTGAAGCGGATGGGCGTTCCTTTGATGGGGCCGCCCACGTTGATATCCACTCGTTGCAGGCCGCCCGCCTGGGCCGCGCCTTCGCGGTCGGAGTAGTAGCCCTGGTCGCCG
This sequence comes from uncultured Hymenobacter sp., assembly GCF_964242765.1. Taxonomy (NCBI): domain Bacteria; kingdom Pseudomonadati; phylum Bacteroidota; class Cytophagia; order Cytophagales; family Hymenobacteraceae; genus Hymenobacter; species uncultured Hymenobacter sp. Next base: position 18,879 of record NZ_CAXTBM010000028.1, on the reverse strand, counting down.
GCCGTGAGCCGAACCAACCCGCCAATTTTGTCGCCTTGGCCGGTTTTGCTTAGAAAGTTGACCACCCCGCCCGGGGCGTTGTTGGCGTAAATGGCTGCCGAACCGCCCCGCAGCACTTCCAGCCGGTTAACCGTTTCATCGACCCGGAAGTGAATATCGGTTTTGGCGAAAGTGAGCGAACCAGTTTCAAGAATGGGCAGGCCGTCTTCGAGCAGCTGGATAAAGCCAAAGCCCGATTCGGCATTCACGGGCAGCCCGCGTGCCGATACCGAGTTGGCCGCCTCGCCGCCGTCGGAGTTCACCCGGAAGCCGGGCACGGCCATCAGCAAATCCGCGGTGCCGCGCGACACGCGGTTCTGGATCTGCCGGCTGTTGAGCGTGGTTACGGCCGTGGAGCTTTCCAATTTACTCTGGGGGTTGAACGTGCCCGTTACTACCACGTCGTTCATCAGGAGCGCATCTTCGGCCAGACTTACTTGCAAGGTGGCGTTCTGGGTGGCCTCCACGGTGAGGGGCTGGGTGGCGGTGCGGTAGCCCAGGAAAGACACGGTGGCCGTGTAGGCGCCGGGGGGAACACCGTTCAGATTGAATTGACCTTCGGAGTTGGTGGTTGTGCCCTGGCCGGAAGGCTGTAGGACCACCGTGGCCCCGGCGAGCGGCCGGCCCAAGCCGTCCTTTATCTGGCCATTGACGGTGCCCGAACTTTGCGCCGCGCCCGGCAAAGTGGCCGCACAAACTACGGCCACGGCAGGTAGTATTCGGTTGATTGAAGTACGAATTGAATTCATAGGGGAGTAGGAATCGGTTGCTGCGTTCGGTAAAGGTTGCGAAAGTACGACCTCGACTGCTATACGGATTCAGGTAGTAGGAGTCCAGCGCGTTGTCTACTATCTAAACAGGGCCGCAACAAACTGTTTAGGCTGTTTCTTTCGTAATACCTTTGCGCCGGTAACCCACCCTGTTTTTTCTTCTATGAAGCAATTCTCCCGTTTGACTTCTCGCCTAGCTCTGCTATCCTTATTGGCTGCTACCTCGGCCTGCCAAAGCGGCTGCGCCTACGTGCGCTACTTTACGCCCCTCAACCCAAGTTCCAAGAATGCTTCGCCCGCCGATCATAGCACCTGGGACGGCCTCCTGAAAAAGCACGTCGATGCGCAGGGAATGGTTAACTACCAGGGGTTTCGGCAGGACAGTACCACCCTCAACGCCTACCTGAAAACGTTGTCCGAGCATCTGCCCGCCGATAAATGGACGCCGGACGAGCGGCTGGCGTACTGGCTGAATGCCTACAATGCCTTCACTATTCAGCGCGTGATTCGGGCGTATCCGGTGAAGAGCATCAAGGACCTGGGCGGCGACAAAACCCTGGTGAATACGGTCTGGGACCAGAAATTCATCAACCTCGACGGCGACAAGTTGACCCTCAACGACATCGAGCAGCGCATCATTCGCAAGAAATTCGATGACAACCGCATTCACTTTGCCCTGGTGTGCGCCGCCATGTCGTGTCCGCGGCTGCGCAATGAGGCCTACGTGGGTAGCCGGCTCAACGCCCAGCTAGAGGATCAAGCCAACGGCTTCGTCAACAACCCCCAGAAAAACCAGCTCACGCCGCCCGACCAGCCGAAGGTGTCGGCCATCTTCAACTTCTATCCCGGCGATTTCAAGAAAAATGGCAGCGCTTCCGTACAGGAACTTGTCAACCGCTACGCCACCCAGAAAATCAAGCCAGATGCTCAACTCGGCTACCTGGAATACGACTGGGCGCTGAATGAACAGAAGTAGGAAGCGTAAGTCGATGATTCACTTGGTAAGGCTCGTCACTTAAGCCTTGGGTCGAATGGGTGGGGCTCCAGCGACACGATGCGCAGTTTGCCGTGGTCGGGGTGGAGGGGGTTGAGCAGGTAGTTCCATTCGTTCGGGGCCTGGGCGGAGGGCACTCTCATCAGCCAGTACTTCCCTTCTGCCAGCCATTCCCGGGTAAGCAGCGCCAGTTCTTGGGGGTAAGGAATATCCATCCAGTTCGAAGGCAAAGCGGCAGCTTCCAGCACTTTGGTAGCCGTATGGTCGGGCACTTCCAGCGTGAGGGCAAAATAGGAGCGCGGTAGGGTGGCCGCATTTACCAGTACCTCGAGTTTAGCTAGCGAAAGGTGCTCGGAGGTATAAAGAATCCGGGTGCCCTTTTCGTGCCAACGCCCCGCATAGTAAAGCCCACCCTGCCCCGATACATCCTGAAGGTAGGGCTGTTTACCTAGTCGATAAAGTAGCATCAGCTCCCCAACTCAGGAATAAATACCGTGTTGAATTCGTCCTAGCACGTCGTGCACCTGGTCGCGCCCGATGGCGGAGTTAAGCAGTTCTTTGGGACGGACACCGCCCAAGGCCGCGTTAGGAGTGGAAAGCCAATGGTTGAAATCAGTCTCGTCCTCAAACACTTCCAGTCCTTTCAGCAGCACGCCCGAGAGCTTAATGGCCTTTTCACTTTCGTCGCGGGTGAGGGGCCGTTGCGACTGTTCCCGGCGGGCCAGGGTGCTTTCCGAAATATCGAGCACCGCACTGATTTCTTTGTTGGAGAAGCGAAGATGCCGTTGCAGGGCTCGTAAGGCCTGTATTGGCAGGCCTTGCACGGCCACAGTCAGCAAGTCTAGCTCGTTGTGTACGGGCAGCGCAATAACGGCGGTACCCCCCATCAGGTCCACCATGGTAGCTACGGGCGTTTTGCGCAGAACAGTCATTTGCAGGTTATAAGATCGTCATTTGACGGTAAGATACGAAAGTAACGACAAAGGCTGCACGCCTAATTCCGGGGAATTTTCATGGCCTTCAAGTTCTTTGCCGTCTAAGTATGTTTGCGCCATGAATCCTGCCCGTGCCACTCGCTTGAGTAAGTTTCTTAGTCTGCACCTGCGCCACCGCCCCGAGGCGTTGGGGTTGACGCTGGCGGCAGGTGGCTGGGTAGGAGTGGAGGACTTGTTAGCCGCGGCCGCTCGCCACGGCCAGCTCATCAGTCGCGCCGAACTCGGTGAAGTGGTAACCGGTAGCGACAAACAGCGTTTTGCCTTCGATGCCGAGGGCGGTCGTATCCGGGCGCAACAGGGCCACAGCGTGCCTGTTGATCTAGGCTTGGTGCCCGCAACGCCGCCGGTTGTGCTCTACCACGGCACCGTGCCCGCCGCCTTGCCCGCTATCCGCCGCGACGGCCTGCTGAAGATGCAGCGCCACCACGTTCACCTCTCGCCCGACCAGCAGACGGCCCGGCGCGTGGGCAACCGGCGCGGCCCCGCAGTACTGCTGGCCATCGATGCAGCCGGTTTGCACGCGGCCGGGCATGTATTTTACCAATCCGGCAATGGTGTATGGCTTATTGCCCAGGTACCCCCGCAGTACTTGCGCGAGTTGTAAAACGACCAAGCTACCATAGGAGGGAGGCAAATTTCTCAACTCAAAGTTGTTGCTTTGTGTAACCGTCTCATGGTGGGATGGCCGCGTTTTTCTTTGCTGCTTTTGAACGACCACGATCTTATAAAGCGTACCGCCGACTTCGTCCGCGAGAAATTTCTGCACGAAGGTTCCGGCCATGATTGGGAACACATTCGCCGGGTGTGGCAGGTGGCCCGCGCCCTGGCCCGCGACACCCCGCACGCCAATCCGCTTGTCACCGAACTTGGCGCTCTGCTGCACGACGTTGCCGACTGGAAGTTTCACAACGGCGACGAGGAAGCGGGCCCGCGGGCTTCGCGGGCTTGGCTGGAAAGCCAGCAAGCCGAGGAACCCGTTATGCAGGCCGTGGAAGTTATCATCCGGGAAATCAGTTTCAAGGGCTTAGGCGTGGCCACGCCCATGAGTTCAGTGGAGGGGGAATTGGTGCAGGATGCCGACCGGCTCGATGCCATTGGGGCCATTGGCGTAGCGCGGGCCTTTGCCTACGGTGGGCACAAGGGCCGGCCTTTGCATGATCCGGCCATACCGCCCATGGTGCACGAGTCGTTCGAGAGTTACAAGCAAAACACGGCACCTACTATCAACCACTTCTACGAGAAGCTGTTGCACCTGCGGGAGCGGCTCCACACGCCCGCCGCCCGTGAGGTAGCCGAGAAGCGCCACGCCTTTATGGAACAGTTTCTGACGCAGTTCCTGCTAGAGTGGGAAAGCAAGGACGTGAAGGCTGGGCCACAAGAAAAGCCCTGATCTGCGGATTAGCGCTTTCTCTTATGCTTACGCTAAACTTCTACTGTTGCTGGTTGCGTTTAGCGCGAAACTTTTGGCGCACGTTGTTGATCCAACGTCCTACCTTGGTGCGCTGACGTGGCTTCCGCTGCCGTACTTGCTGCGGGGCATTCAAGCGGGCCAACTTGGCGGCCCGCGCAGCGGAGGCGGCAGCAAGAGCTGTTTTAGGTTGGAGGGGTGTTTGAGGCTCGGCTAGGAGGGGCCCGGATTTGGAAACCACTTTAATACTGAGGCGGCGGTTGAGGGCGCGGCCGACCGGCGCGGCATTGGACGCTACGGCATAGGCTTCGCCGTAGCCAATAGCTTGCAAGCGGCCCATCGAGATTCCTTTTTCGGCCAGAGCCCGCATAGCGGTCTGCGCCCGCGCATCGCTGAGGCGTAAATTCTTTAAGCCATCTCCGATGCTGTCGCTGTAGCCGCCAAACAGGATTTGAGCGCGGGGGAAGGTTCTTAGAATGGCTGCCAGGTTGTTTAGTTGCTGCTGCGATTCGGGCGTAAGCGTGGCGGCGCCCGATTTGAAATACACCCGGTCAACGTTGATCCAGCCCGTGGCGGGGTTCAACGAGTCCACTCGGCGGTGGGCATCGGCCAAAAAACGATACAGCTGGTACTCAGTTGAGTTCATACCTACGCGCTGCGTGCTGCCATCGGCCAGCGTAATAATCAGGGGCTGGCCCGTATGGTAGATGTAGGTATCGGTGGCGGCATCGTAGTGACCGGGAGGTGTCTGCGCGTTCAGGGAGGGCGTAGGGGAACCCGTTTCGGCTATGGCGGAGGTAGTTGCCGGGGCATTGCTGGCCGTATAAGCTACGGGAGTGTCTTGTTCAGGAAAGGCGGTTTCGTTGGCAGCAGGAAGCCATTGGAAAAGACCGTAGCCAATTGCAAGCACTGGAAAGAGCAACAAGGCCCATTTCCAGTGGTGCAGCTTGTTCAGATACGAGCCTAGCAGGGTCCGTTGCTTCGGTATAAAGATGCTGCCCCCGCCCACATTAGCCCAGTCACCGGCGCCGGCTTCAAACTTGGGGGTAGGTTGCGAAGTGGGCGGCGGAACAGCGCGGCGAGTAGCTGGATTCACCGTGGCCGTTACCCGCTCACTTGGCGTTGGGTGGGACTGGGCGCTGGGGATAGGCGACTGTTGTTGCAACCAGTTGCTTAAGCCAGCGGCATCCAAGTGATGCTCGGCAGCATGTTTGCCAAGGCCCCCCAACACGGCGGCCACGGCCACTTCAAGCACTAAATTGAACGACGCCAACGGCAGGCCCGCCTTTATGGACATGCGGAACGTAGTGGATTCGTACCTATCGTTGAGCAGGCCTTGCAGTAACATCACGCCCCGCCCGTGCCAGCTGGCAATGTCGAGCTTATCGAGTTGAGTTAGCACCTGATTCTCCTGCGCCTGCCGCGTAAGGTCCCAAATGGCCTCTACCCCATGCGGCCGCGTCATCCGTTCCGTGAGCATGGTAACCACCCACGGAATCAACTGGGCCAATGCCTGCTCAACCAAAGTAGTGCTCTTGCCGACCATGGCACTCAATTGACTGATATGCTCTGGAGTCAGGCAGCCGTTAACCACTTCAACTACTGTTTCATCCTGCTTCATGGCCATGGCCTTCTTAAACACGTTTCACTTTACCTATACGACGTATTGGTTTTTATAGAACAACCCTATAATCATACCAAGTATTTAGTGGATGCTACGCTTGAGAGTTAACAGACGCCCTTCAAAAAACCACCGTCAGCGTTAGCATGTTTTGCCAGCCCTACTACGCAGCCCAAGGAAGAGTGTTTACAGTCTGGTGCTTAAGCGGGAATTGATATGGTTAAAACAGTCTTTTCACCTGGGGGCCCGGTAGGAACTTAGCACCGGGTAGTTGGCTGCTGGTAACTGAATATCTTTACCCCCATGAAATTTTTCCGACTCTTCTCGCGGCGGTATTGGCCGCTGCTTTTGCTGGTTGTAGTAGCTTCGTGCCGCTCCTGCCCAATTGTATCCTGCCATACTCGTAAGGTGCATTTCCATGATGGCGTGAAGTACCGGGGGCAGCCTATCTTCAAGAAACAAAACCCGGCTATCGGCGAGAAAATCAAAACCTATAACCCCAAATCGGGCAAGCATAAAGCCGATAAAAGCAAGTCGATACGCTGAAGGCAACGCCCACAACAGAGCACCTGAATCGGGGCGGAAGCTAGGAAAAACGGGGTTTTTTACGTATCTTGCTGCCTAAACGCAACCATCATTCACGGGGCCGGAACTGCCATTAAAAGCAGCGGCCGGCCGACTAAGTTCTCCCTATGGCGGAAGGCGAAAAGATCATTCCGATTAACATCGAAGACGAGATGCGCGGCGCCTACATCGATTACTCGATGTCGGTTATCATCTCCCGGGCGTTGCCCGACGTGCGCGACGGCCTCAAACCCGTACACCGGCGTGTGCTTTACGGCATGAGCGAGCTGGGCGTCTCGTACAACAAATCCTACAAAAAAAGCGCCCGTATTGTGGGCGAAGTACTGGGTAAGTATCACCCGCACGGTGACTCGTCCGTGTATGATACCATGGTGCGCATGGCCCAGGACTGGAGCCTACGCTATCCGCTCGTTGATGGGCAGGGTAACTTCGGCTCGGTTGACGGCGACTCACCAGCCGCCATGCGTTACACCGAAGCTCGCCTTAAACGGCTGGCCGACGAGATGCTGGGCGACCTCGACAAGGAAACAGTTGACTTCCAACCCAACTTCGATGACTCGCTGGAAGAGCCCAGCGTCATGCCCTCGAAGTTTCCGAACCTGCTTGTGAACGGCACGACGGGTATTGCCGTGGGCATGGCCACCAACATGCCGCCCCATAACATGACGGAAGTGGTGAACGGTATTGTGGCCTACCTCGACAACTCCGACGTTACCATTGCCGAACTCATGGAGCACATCACCGCGCCGGACTTTCCGACGGGTGGTACCATCTACGGCTACGAGGGCGTAAAGCAAGCTTTCGAAACGGGCCGCGGCCGGGTAGTTGTGCGGGCGAAAGCCCACGTCGAAACCCTGGACAGCGGCAAAGAGCAGATCGTGGTTACCGAAATTCCCTACATGGTGAACAAGGCCTCGATGATCGAGAAAACCGCCGCCCTTATCAACGAGAAACGCATTGAAGGCATTGCCGATCTGCGCGACGAGTCGGACCGGGACGGGATGCGCATTGTGTACGTGCTCAAGCGCGACGCCATGCCCAACGTGGTGCTCAACCAGCTCTACCGCTACACGCAGCTCCAGTCCTCGTTCGGCGTCAACAACGTGTGCCTGGTAAAAGGGCGCCCGATGACGCTCAACCTCAAGGAACTCATTCACTACTTCGTTGAGCATCGCGCCGATGTAGTGGTGCGCCGCACCCGCTACGAACTGGCTGAAGCACAGAAGCGGGCCCATATCCTGGAAGGCTTACTTATCGCCCTCGACCACTTAGACGAGGTGATTGCCCTGATCCGGGGTTCCCGCGACGGTGAAGTGGCCCGGGCGCAGCTTATCGAGCGGTTCTCGCTAAGTGAAGTGCAAGCCCGCGCTATCCTGGATATGCGTTTGCAGCGCCTCACCGGCCTGGAGCGCGACAAAATCGTGCAGGAGTACGACGAGCTAATGAAGCTGGTTGACTACCTAAAATCGGTGCTGGCTTCGGAAGATCTGCAACGCCAGATTATTCGCGACGAGATGGTGGACATCCGCGAGCGGTACGGCGATAAGCGGCGGACCATGATCGAGTACGCCGGTGGCGACTTCAGTATGGAAGACATGATAGCCGACGAGAGCATGGTGATTACCATCTCCAACGACGGCTACATCAAGCGCACCGCCTTGGCCGAATACCGGACGCAGGGTCGGGGAGGAGTAGGGGCCCGGGGGGCGGCTTCCAAGCAGGACGACTTCACCGAGCACCTGTTTGTGGCCACCACCCACGAATATCTGTTGTTCTTCACGGAGTTGGGCCGGGTGTTCTGGCTGAAAGTCTACGAAGTACCCGAAGCCGGCAAGGCTGCCAAAGGTCGTCCAATTCAGAACCTAATCGAAATTCCGCGCGAAGACAACGTCCGTTCGGTGCTGAACGTGCGCGGTTTGCGCGACCCGGATTATCTGGAGAATACGTATTTGATGTTCTGCACCGAGCAGGGCACCGTGAAGAAAACGCCGCTTGAGGCGTACTCCCGGCCCCGTACGGCCGGTATCAACGCCATTACCATCAACGAAGGCGACCGGCTGCTCGACGTGCAGTTGACCAGCGGTAAGTCGGAAATAGTGGTAGCGTTGCGCTCGGGTCGGGCGGTGCGATTTTCCGAAGAGAAAGTGCGCTCCATGGGTCGTACGGCCGCCGGGGTACGCGGCATCACGCTCTCCGATGAGCAGGACCGGGTGGTAGGCATGGTGTGTATTGCCAACGACAGCCAGGAAGAGTTGCTGGTTGTTTCCGAGAATGGCTACGGGAAACGCAGCCCGCTCGAGGAATACCGCATCACCAACCGCGGCGGCAAAGGTGTGCGGGCGATGAAGATCACCGAGAAAACCGGGGCCTTAGTAACCATCAAAGCCGTTTCGGATTCCGATGATTTGATGATCATCAACAAGTCGGGTATCACGATTCGGATGAGCGTGGCCAAGGAACTGCGTTCTATCGGCCGGGCTACCCAAGGGGTACGGCTGATACGTTTAAGCAATGGGGACGCTATTTCGTCGGTGGCCAAAGTTGCAGCCGAAGACGAAAAGGAGCTAGACGGCGAGTTAGTCGTTGATGGCACGACCCTTGCCAATGGTGAAAACGGGGATGCGGCCACCTCCGCGGAGGTTGTGCCAGACCCGGATGAATTAGAAGCTCTTACTGATCCAGACACGCTTAGCGATAACTAAGCGTTGTTTTTCTAGCGTGGTGGCAGGAGGAAGGCCGACTTGAAAGTGAAGCGTCGGTGTTTCTTCTGCCACTCCTAAAAGCTACAGAACCGGCAAGCTGAACTTCGCGCCGGTTCTTACGGTTTGTTCAACAATTCCTTTCCACATCCACATTCTTCACGAAAAAACCCCATGAAGAAGATTATTCTGACGCTTGTTGCTGCGGCAGCTCTCACTTCCGCTTCGGCCCAGAATTCGGCGGTCACCAATGCCATTCTAAATCAGAAGCAAGGCTTACTTGACAAAGCCCGCACCGACATCGACAAAGCCATTGTAAACGAGAAAACCTCGACCAAGGCCAAAACTTGGTTTACGCGCGGCGAAATCTACGATGCCATGGCCACCAACCCCATCTATGGTAAGTCATTACAGCCTGGGGAAGGCACCAAGGTGGCATACGAGTCGTACAAGAAAGCCATTGAACTCGATGGCAAAGATGGGGAGTTCGGCAAGCAAGCCACTGCCAAGCTCGATAACCTGTACGGGTTAGCCCTCAATGCTGGTGTAGAGAACTACAACGGAAAGAAGTATGATGAGGCGCTGGCTTCCTACAAAATGGCGCAGCAGATTCGTCCACAGGACACGACGGCGTATTTGTATGCCGCGTATGCCGCCGAAGCTAAGGAAGACTTCGCTAGTGCGAAGCAGACGTATGCTCAGTTGCAGGGCATGAACTACAAGTCGCCGCAAATGTATGGGCGGATGCTACAAATTGCCCGTCAAGAGAAAAACGAGCAGGAAGCCATGAAGGTGGTCGAGCAAGCCCTGAAAGCATATCCCAACAACAAAAGCTTTATGCTGGAGGAGTTGAATATGTACCTAAGTGCTGGCCGTGGTAAGGAAGCTATCAGCAAAATCGAAAGCGCCATTGCGGCCGACCCAAAGAACTCCAACTTATATGCGGTGCTTGGCTCGATTTACGACCAGGACAAGCAACCCGAGAAAGCGCTGGCCGCTTATCGGAAAGCCGTAGAGGTTGATCCCAACAACTTCGACGCCAATTTCAACCTTGGCGTTTATAACTACAACAAAGCCGCTGACTTATATACTAAAGCCAGTAAAATGGACTTGGCTACTTACCAAAAGAGCGGTAAGAAGTTTGAAACCGACGGCAAAAAGTATTTCACGGATTCCGTGCCATATTTCGAGAAAGCTCTGGCCATCCAGCCTGATGACCGTGCTACTATTACGTCGCTGGGTAAAGTATATGCCAAGCTCGGTCGCTCAGCTGATGCCGAGAAAATGAACGCTAAGCTTGATGGGTTGAAGAAGTAGCCAATTCCTTAAGAAGGGGATAGATGTTAAACTAGCCCGTGGTCATTAAAAGGCCACGGGCTAGTTTTTGAAAAGTCTACTTAACATAATATAAATTATAAGACAAATGATCTGGTTCTTAGGTCGCTTAGCTACATGTCGTTTATCGTTCCTCAAGTCGTTGTCTTGTTCTATGAGACTAGCTAGTGGCATGACAAATAGATGAAGGTTCGCGTTAAATTCTAAGCTATGGATATCCGAGTCCAGCTGAGATACTGAGTTTAAATGTTGCTCATTGAATTCTGGTGATGATTAGAGCAGCTACGTTTCGGGCTAAACGAAAGTCTTTTTGTTTGAAGCCTAATTTACCTAGCCTACTGAAGCATTTCATCTGTTGTGGCTGATGTAATGCGAATTATTAAAGTCCATGCCTGTGAACTTTCAAGTGCAGTTGGAATGCAATACCATGTGATGAATAGTCTAATAAATATGATGACGCGTTAGCAACCGCTACATAGAACAAATAGATTATGAGGTTTAAAAGAGTGCACTGTTTAGCGTAAGCATTCTGCTCGTCGATGGCGTAGTGCCGCAGCTGTTATGGATTACGGTGATATGATGAGGCTGAAATTTTAGACCTAGTTGAGGGGCATATTGAAATACAAAATGTTTAAATATCTCCTATCCTATTGTCAAGCCTGTTTATACACGTTTTCGACGTTATAAGCCTACATGAAGTAAAGACAAACAATTTATCAATAAGTGACAGTAAATCGTACGAGGGCCAATTCAAGAGCCTTATGTCACCTTTCAATTAGCCTCCCCTAGCCCCCGGCCCCGGTTATTAGTTTGGTATAAAAAATATTGTATTTGGTTTAGCAGTATTATATATCATAGTGGTGCATAGTGTATGTTAGATAAGAAAAAAATATATCTTATAAAGTACATAAAAGCACAAAAAGTATTAGAAAGTACAACTTTTATGAGCTATTTTATACTTTAAGCTACTTTTACATACTTTTTATTCTTATACTTGCCTCTCACTTAATCCTTATCTTTTTATGCCTAAGACCATAGACTACCCCCGTACCAGCTATCAAAGCGCATGGGAGGTATCCGAGGTAGTTGATGATACTGGAGGTAAGTGCTCTTTGGAAACTTGTGCCCGCAAACTCAATCGTAAGGTCAGTGGCTCCTTTAAGGCTATACTTGGCTCAGCAGTTAAGTTCGGGTTACTGACAAGCAAACGAGAGTTGCTTACCACAACCAACCTGTTTCGCCGGATAAAGCATGCGTATGACAAGCAAGAAGAAACGCTATATCATCGCGAGGCATTCCTGCACCCACCGCTCTTCACTCAGATATGCCGTAAGTTTCGCAATCGGGAACTTCCGGTACATATGTTCGACATCATGCTCATCCGCGAATTTGGTGTGGAAGAGATAAATGCTCAGAACGTAGCTAAAGCCTTTGTGGAAGGAGCGCGCATGACCGGCATTATCGATGAACGAAACGTTATTGCCGATATAGATCAGTTAGCAGCCCAACAGGGGCCACGGCGTGAACTAGCCAGTGGAGAAATGCCCCTGAACTTGTTTAAGAGTTCAGATAAAACTAGAGCAACCCCAGAGTCGGAGTCTGCTTCTACTAACTCCACGAATGTAGCACAACCTGCATCAGATGATTTAGACTCTGAATTTGAAAGCAACGGAAGCCCTGGTAAATCTTCCATCAGGCCTTTTGTACCGGCGCCTCCAATAAGTAGAGCTAATGCCGCCCCCGAGAGCGACGACTCAGACCCATATCTGCGCTGTTTGGACTACACCAGTCAACTCAAACGCCAGCAGCTAATAAATCACCTGAGCCTGAGCCTGCGTCAGAGGTATATAATAAATCAGCACCTAATACCCCTCCGCCGTCGCCCCCTAAGGCGTCTCTACCTTCACCTGCCCCAAAACCGGCAACCAATGTATCTGCGACACCGCCAGTATCTTTGGTTAACTCGTCGGGGTCTCCAAGCTTCATGATCCATATCAGCGGCCCGGGCCTCGATACCCAACTCCATATCCAGGATACCGACGACTTGGAAATCGTGCGCATCCTCATAGAAAAGATTCGCAAACAGTTGAGCTAACAAATAAATGTAGGTACATAAAACAAAAAGGCCCGCCGGTTAGCGGGCCTTTTTGTTTTCAACTTAACAATGGCTTGCTTATTCCTCCCGGCGCACTCCCTGCGAAATGGTGCTGTGCCGCTGCCGCAATACATCCACAACGTTTTCCAGCGAGAGGCCGGAGGCTGTGAGCAATACCAACAAATGGTAAAGCAAATCGGCAGCTTCTCCTGGTAAACCGTCGCGGTTGCCAGCTACCGCGTCAATAACGGTTTCGACGGCCTCCTCTCCTACTTTCTGGGCGATTTTGGGAATGCCTTTGCGAAAAAGAGAAGCGGTATAGGAGTTCGGGTCCTCATCGGGGAACCGGTGACGATGCTGCACCAAACGCTCAAGTTCCGCCACGAAGCTCACGGCCGGCGCGGGATACGCCAGCTGCTCGGGCTGCTCGAAGCAACTGGTGGTACCCCGGTGGCAGGTGGGACCATCGGGGGTGGCCAAGATCAGCAGAGCGTCCTGGTCACAATCGGTGGGAAGCCTGACAACCGGGAGAAAGTTGCCCCTGGTTTCGGCTTTGGTCCAGAGCCGCTGCTTGGAGCGGGAAAAGAACGTGACCCGCCCTTCTAGTTGCGTTTTGGTTAAGGCTTCTTCGTTTTGATAGCCGAGCATCAATACTTGTCCGGTCTGCGCATCTTGAACGATAACCGGCACGAGGCCGTCGGGCATTTTGGCGAAATCCATAGTTCGTTTTTCGTTGATTTGTTCTTCATCTCTCTGGTTGCTAGGTTACTGTTGAGTTTGAAAACGAACAGTGTCTAGCAACTAGAATATGAATTTAAAGGCGGACCGGGATACCGTCCTGACGGAGATGTTCCTTCAACTCGCGGATGCTGATTTCGCCGAAGTGAAAGATACTAGCCGCCAACCCGGCGTCGGCGTGGGCTTGCTGGAAGACGTGCGTGAAGTCCTGCTTGGACCCCGCCCCACCCGAAGCTACCACCGGCACGGAAACGGCCCGACTGACGGCCCCGGTCAGGTCAAGCGCAAACCCGTCCTTGGTGCCGTCGTTGCTCATGCTGGTAAGCAGAATTTCGCCAGCACCCCGGTCGGCAGCCTCTCGGCACCACTGCACGGCATCGAGGCCGGTGTTGTGGGTGCCGGCGCGGGTGTAGATCTGCCAACCATCGGGCTCGTGGAAACGGGCATCGGCGGCTACTACAATGCACTGAGAACCGAACCGCCGCGCCAGCTCGTCAAGTAGCTCCGGCCGCGCCAGCGCAGCCGAATTGATGCTAACCTTATCCGCCCCATTCAGTAGCAAGGCTTCCACATCCTGCACCGTCCCGATACCTCCCCCCACCGTGAAAGGAATATCCAGTTCCTGCGCCACATCCCGCACCAACGCCACCAAGGTGGCCCGCTTCTGGTTGGTCGCCGTAATATCAAGAAACACCAGCTCATCGGCGCCCTCCCGAGCATAACGCGAGGCCAGCGCCACCGGGTCACCCGCGTCGCGCAGCCCTTCGAAGCGCACCCCTTTCACGGTGCGGCCATCTTTCACGTCGAGGCAGGGAATAATACGTTTAGTCAGCATTAGATTCAGTTTTCGTTGTTTGAAGATTCGTCTTTGATTGCTTGGGCTTTCAAGAAAGAGGAAGCACTAGAAAACGAGTCTGTGATGCTAAAGCCAGGGCTGTAGCTCGAGTAGCGTGATTGTGCCTTCGTAGATGGCCTTGCCGATAATAGCGCCATGCATCCCGATATCCGCTAGGGCCGCAACGTCAGCAATGGTCGTGACGCCGCCGCTGGCTATGAGTTGGGCTTCGGGTAGAGCTTGGCGTAAGGCACGGTAGGTGGCCAGCGCGGGGCCTTGCAGCTTGCCGTCCTTGCTTACATCCGTACAAATAAAGGTGGTAGCTCCCGCTGCTAGGTATTGCTGAAGAAACTCCTGTAGCGTCCGCTCACTTTGTTCGGCCCACGCATTAATGGAAATGTGATTGTCGCGGAAATCAGCCCCCACAATAATCTTTTCGGCCCCAAAGGACTGAAGCCACCCTCCTACCAACGCTAGTTCCCGCACGGCAATGCTGCCTGCTGTGACTTGTACGGCGCCAGCGTCGAAGGCCTGTCGCACGGCTTCCTCACTCTGCAGCCCTCCCCCATAGTCAATCACGAGCGAGGTAGTGGCGGCTATCCGCTCCAGTACGGGCAGATTCACTGGACGCTTGGCGCGGGCCCCGTCCAGGTCCACTAGGTGCAGCCGTTTCACTCCCTGCTGCTCGAAGCGTTGGGCTACAGCTACCGGGTCGGAATCATAGGTTGTCTGCTGCGCGAAGTCGCCTTCCGTGAGGCGCACGCACTGCCCGTTGATAAGATCTATGGCTGGAATTATCTCCATTAGGTTAGTTGTGCATTGTCTTTGTGTGGAAGCAGTAGTCACTACAGGCTTCTGCTGCTAGGTACCAAGCGGCACCACAGAAGCCCCAACACTGTATTACATGGTTAAAAAGTTTTCCAGGATGCGGGTACCCACCGGGCCGCTCTTCTCGGTGTGAAACTGGACCGCATAGAAGTTCTTGTGCTGGACGGCGGCACTGAAAGGCGTGGGGTAAGCGGCCTGCGCAATGGTGTAGTCTCCTACGGGGGCGTAATAGCTATGCACGAAGTACACATAATCTTCTTCGCGCAAGCCCGCAAATAGCGGCGACCGTAGCTCCTGCAAAGTGTTCCATCCCATGTGGGGCACTTTGTAATCGATGCTGGCCGGAAAGCGCACGACGTCGAAAGGCAGGATACCAAGTAGGTCGGCGTTGTTTTCCTCACTGTGCTGCCCTAGTAGCTGCATGCCCAAGCAGATGCCGAGGAAAGGCTGGGTAAGAGTTGGCAGCAACTGATCGAGCCCTTGGGCCCGCAGTTCCTCCATGGCTGAAGCGGCCTCGCCTTCCCCCGGAAACAGGATCTTATCGGCCCGGCGAATGGCGTCGTGGTTGGCTGTCAAAGTGGCTTCTACACCGAGCCGGTCGAGCGCAAACAGCACGGACTGGACGTTTCCCCCTTTGTAATCTATTACTGCTATTTCCATGGCTTACTTATGGCGCTGAACGTTGTTTACTCATTTGTTTATACATATGGATAAACATGATTGCAGGGAGCACTCTTCGATAATTTCACCTGAATAGTACTGATGATGAGAGACTTTCCAAGCTTATCCATTTGTTTATACATATGGATAAGCCTAGAGAATACCCTTCGTGCTTGGGATTTCCATCTTACCAGCATCACGCACCAGGGCCATCTTTATAGCTTTGGCTACTGCCTTAAAAATGGCTTCTATCTTATGATGTTCGTTGGCGCCTTCCGCTTTAATGTTGAGGTTGCAACGAGCCGCGTCGGAGAAGCTCTTAAAGAAATGGTAGAACATTTCGGTCGGCATGTCCCCTATCTTCTCCCGCTTGAACTCGGCTTCCCACACCAGCCACGGACGGCCCGAAAAGTCGACGGCGGCTTGAGCCAGCACGTCGTCCATGGGGAGCAGAAATCCATAACGCGCCAGTCCCCGCTTGTCGCCAAGTGCCTGGGTGAAGGCTTCGCCCAAAGCAATAGCGGTGTCTTCTATTGTATGGTGTTCGTCGATGTGCAAGTCGCCTTCCACCTGAATCTTCATGTCGACGCCAGAGTGTTTGCTTAGCTGATCAAGCATGTGATCGAAGAAGCCCAAACCGGTATGCATCTGTGGCCGGCCGTTGCCATCGAGGTTTAACTCAATTAAAATCTTTGTCTCGTTGGTATTTCTTTGTACTACGGCAGTGCGAGCAGGCAAACGAAGGAATTGGTATATACTTTCCCAACTCATAGTAGTAAGGGCGGCTCGCTCATCGCTCTCGGCTTCGGGCTTTAGCAAGATGGCCTGACATCCTAGGTTCTGCGCTAGCTCGACATCCGTCAGACGGTCACCCAAAACGAAAGAATTCGAAAGATCATAGCCATTCCCTTCTTCCAAGTAATATTGTAACATGCCGACACCGGGTTTGCGGGTAGACAAGTTTTCGTGGGGAAAGCTTCGGTCGATGTGCTCCCGCGCAAACTCCACTCCTTCTGAGCGCAGGATATCGAGCATCATGTTGTGAGCCGGCCAGAAGGTTTCTTCGGGAAAGTTGGTGGTGCCAAGGCCATCCTGGTTGCTCACCAATACCAACTCGTAGTCTAGTTCACGGGCAATGCGCGCCAGACCGGTGATGGCTCCTGGTACAAACTGAAACTTCTCTCTGCTTAGAGAGTCTACTTGAAAATCTGTGGGCGGCTCAATCAGGATGGTCCCGTCCCGGTCAATGAAGAGAACTTTTTTCATGGAGTGAAAGATACCGCCGAGTTCAATGGTTACCCCGACGGATAGTATATAATATGGTAAAAGCCGACGGGCTACTCGACCGCCGAAAGCTACTCGACCGCCGAAAGCAAAGTACCAACCCAATGCGCGTACGCTTCTTGCAGCGGAAGCTCACTATTAGTAGCCAGCCGCCGCCGAATGGTTGCTATGGGCTGCTGGCTAACTGGATTCAGTCCTGGCTTGCTGTAGTCTTCCCAGTACAACCCGACTCCCCGCTTTTGCCAAGTGGGAAGCGTGTTGTAGTTGATGCCCGCCCCAAACAGTAAATCGTGCTTGGCAGGAGTGCTCAATCCTTTCACTTGACTGGTCGCCTCCCCTACCGTACGGCCTTGCTTGCGCAGCAACCAATAACAGTGCGCATTCAGCGAATTGCGGCCGGCATCTTCTTGCCGCCACCGGAAATAATCGAGTACGTCTTGTTGGCGGGGCAACTGAGAAATACGACAATCGAAAACGCCTACTGCCCCGAGTTGTAAAGAGAATTGAGCGGAGGCTTCGCCTGCCAGCACCGAAATGTATTTGCGCAGCTTACGCCCGAAGGTATCCTCGTTGGGATGAAGCAAAAGAGAAATTTCGTCGCTTTGGGTATACCCATACACCATTCGAAAGCCGCAGTCCAACGAGTGACGCGTGGTTTCCACCATGTAGTCCCGCATCCGTTCATCGAAGGGTGCCTCAAATGGGTGAACTTCTTTGGTCAGGCGAGTGAAGCCGCGCCCATCCAAGCGGGCCACTAAGTAGAGGCCCGGTAAGGCACAATGGTCGTGGGCGGTTTCGAATACCCGTAGCCGCGCATCTACATCATTGAACTTCATCCTGCCAATTGTTGATTTGAAATTTCTGATTGCCTAAGGCCCGCACAAAGTAAAGTTGATCGAAGCCCTCAGCGCGGGTTGGCAACTCGAGCCGGTTGCGGGTGCCCCGGATACCTCGCTCGGGAACCTGGCGCTCCGGCGGACGCTGTAGGTTACGCACTAGTGCTTCAGCAGCCACCGAGTGGAAGAAGTAGCCGACAATTTCAAAGCCAGCCGCGCGGGCAGGTTCTATGTAGGCGGCTCGTTCGGCACGGGTCGGGTTGGTGTTGTCGATTACGCAGCGCATCTGGGTTTCCAGACACAACTGCAACAGCCGCCGCTCCCGATTGCGCGTACGCAGCAGGTCGAGACTGATGCGCACGTGCGAGTGGAAGAAGCGCTGCATATAGAAAGTCGACTTGCCCGTCGCCTGAATTCCGCAGAACAAAACGAGCTGCATAGGCGGGTTAGCGCGAAGCCGGGAAGTTTTGCAGGGCCTGTACCAACTGTTCGTTTTCGTCAGTGGTGCCCACCGTCAGGCGGAGCGTGCCGGCGCACCCAGGCTGGGTGGTCCGGTTGCGCACCACAATGCCTTTGCCAAGCAGGTAGTCATAAACGGCGGTGGCATCGGGCCGGAAGCGCACCAACAAGAAGTTGGCATCAGAAGGAAATACTTCCTCGACAATATCGAGCGCGGGCAACTGCTGGGTGAGCCAGTCACGGCCGGCTAGGAGTTGCTCGCGCATCTGCCCGAAGTGCGGGGCATCCTGCAACGCCGCCAAGGCATGCTGCTGGGTAGCTTCCGATATATTATAAGGAGGCTTGATCTTGTTGAGGTAGTTGATTACTTCCGGCGAGGCGAAGGCCATGCCCAACCGCAAACCAGCCAAGCCCCATGCTTTCGAGAAGGTTTGCAGCACCACCAGATTAGGAAACTCAGCTAAGCGCGTAGTCCAGCTGGGAGCAGCGGCAAAATCAGCGTAGGCCTCATCCACCACAACCAACCCCTTGAAACCGCGCAGGATTTCTTCGATAGCCTCGGCGTGCAGCAAATTGCCCGTGGGATTGTTGGGCGAGCACAGGAACACCAACTTGGCTTGAGAGGCGAGAACTTGGGTTATGATTTCGGGCGAGAGTTGAAAGTCAGCCGTGAGCGGGACCCGCTCGATGTGCACGTC
>NZ_CAXTBM010000027.1:46434-75690 GCF_964242765.1 uncultured Hymenobacter sp. | reverse complement strand
GAACAATGGCTTGGGCACCATCCTTTCGGGCAACCGAAACTACTACCTCGGCGAGGGCACGCTGAACTTCAACCAAGAAATTGGCAAGCACAGCCTCAACGCCGTGCTGGGTACCACCTACGAACACTTCGGGTTGAACACGTTTTCGGCCGGGGCCCGAGGCTTTACGTTGGCCGACCTGACCTACAACGCAATTGGTTCGGGAAACAGCGCGCTAAACCAAGTGGGCAGCGGCCGGGCCGAAACGCGCCTGGGCTCGGTGCTCGGCCGCGTCAACTACAGCTTCAACAACCGGTACTTGGTCACGGTATCGATGCGGGCGGATGCTTCTTCGCGCTTCGGGCCCAACAACCAAGTCGGCTATTTCCCTTCCCTGGCCTTGGCCTGGAAGGTGACGGAAGAGAGCTTCTTGAAAGACTACGGCTGGCTAACCGAACTGAAGCTGCGGGCCAGCTACGGCGCCATTGGCAACCAGAACATCAGCAATTTCCTCTACACCTCCACCTTTTCCTACGGGGGCAACATTGTGCAGGGCGGCGTCCGTAACCCGGCTATTTTCCCTTCACGCAGTCCCAATCCCGACCTGAAGTGGGAAGCCGCCGTGCAAACCGACTTGGGGGTAGACTACGCCTTGTTCGACGGGCGCTTGCAGGGCTCGGTGGAGTACTACAACCGCAAAACCTCGGACCTGCTACTGGCTGTGCCCCAGCCCCTAAGTACGGGCTATGGCAACCAGGTGCGCAACGTGGGCAGCGTCCGCAACTCCGGCTTCGAGTTCGCGCTGACGGGGGGCGTGGTCCGGCAGAAAAACTTTTCGTGGAACGTCAACGCCAATCTAACCACGCTTGAAAACCGCATCCTGTCACTGGGAGGCAGCGCGCCCATCTTTGCCGGTGGCGGCGGCAACATTTCCAACGCCAGCATCATCCGACCCGGCGCGTCGCTCGGCAACTTCTACGGCTACCAGGTGCTGGGCGTGTGGCAGCAGAACGACGACCTAACCCAGGCCCCAGTCGGTGTGAAGCCCGGCGACACGAAATACCAAGACCAAAACGGCGACAACCAAATCACCGACGCCGACCGGGTAATTCTGGGTAAGTCGTTGCCGGACTTCTACTACGGGCTAACCAACACGCTTCAGTTCAAGGGTTTGTCGTTGGATGTTTTCTTGGAAGGCGCCCAGGGTAGCAGCATCCTAAATAACAATCTGGTGGACAGCTACTTTCCCTTCAGCTTCCGGCGCAACCGCGTGGCCGAGCCCCTGCTCAACCGCTGGACGCCCACCAACCCGACCAACGAGTATCCGTCGTTCGTGAATCCGGTGTCGCAGGGGCAGCGCGTGGTGAACTCCACCACCGTGGAAAAGGCCGATTATCTCCGCCTGCAATCGGTTCGGTTGTCTTACAACGTGCCCCTGCCGGCGAGTAAAGTCATCAAAGCGCTGGGCGTTTTCCTGACCGGCCAGAACCTGTTTACGATAACCAACTATTCGGGCACCGACCCCGCCGCCAACACCATTGGCAGCGACATCATCAAGATTGACTACGCTTCGTATCCTCGCACTCGCACCTACCTGGCGGGGGTAAACGTCCAATTCTAGGCGCTAATGCTATGAAAATTTCAACTAAAATTGGCGCCAGCTTGCTGGTCTTATGGTCGCTAGTAAGCTGCGACGACCTGATTACCGTCGAACCGCAGTCGGAACTCGCCCCGTCCAACGTGCTGACCACCCAGAATGGCTTACAGGCCGTGCTCTACTCGGCCTACAGCAACTTTCAGAACCAAGAGCCTACCCGGAACCGCATCAATGAGTCGGAGGTGACGACCGACATAGCTTTCAACACCGGCGGGGGTGAAAACCTGTTTCTAAGTCAGTTCATCAATTTCACCTGGGACCCCTCGCTGGGCACGTTCACCGGCGATACGTGGGCTATTTATTATTACTGCATCCGCGACGCCAACATCGTGCTCGACAATGTGGCGAGCGTGGCGGCTTCGGAGGCTATCAAGCGGCAGTTTACGGCCGAAGCCCGGTTTCTGCGCGCCTACTCCTACGCCATTCTCTATAGCTGGTACGGCCCGGTGCCCTTGCGCACTTCCAGCACCACAACCAAAGATCTGGCCCGGGCCACCGACGACGAGCTGAAAACATTCATCGAAACGGAACTCACCGAATGCGTGGCCGACCTGCCCGACCCCGGCAAAGAAGTGGCCTACGGGCGGGCTACCAAGGGAGCGGCCTACGCCGCGCTGGCGAAGTTCTTGCTGAACACCAAGCAGTGGCAGAAAGCCGCCGACGCCAGCCAGGTCGTTATTGCCTTGAACTACTACAGCTTGTTTCCGTCGTTTACGGGCCTGTTTCGCGTTGAAAACGAGCCCAACGTCAACAGCGCCAACAAGGAAATGATATTCGTGTCGCCCTGCCTTAATCAGGCCGGCTACGGCAACTGGTTTATGGCGGGGGCCCTGCCGCCGGCCTTCCGAACCACGCCCCAGATTCCGGCGTTTGTCTGGACCCCAGCCATGGCTAATTTCGCCACTCAGTACCGGCTCCGCTCGGCTTTTGTGAACACTCTTGCGGCCAACGACCAGCGCGGCCAGCTCGTGGTGAAAAGCTACATCAACACCTCCAACGCCACCGTCGATCTGATGACGACGCCCGACAATGCCCGCAGCTTTAAATACTGGGACAACTCCACGCTCGGCAACAACAGCGCCACCGACGTGCCACTACTACGCTACGCCGACGTCCTGCTTGCCCGCGCCGAGGCCCTCAACGAGGTTGGCGGCCCCACCCCTGCCGCCGTGGCCCTGGTAAATCAGGTACGTACCCGCGCCGGGCTGGCCAACCTACCGGCCTCCGATATTGCGTCGATGACAACCCTGCGCGATGCCATCCTGCGCGAGCGGGGTTGGGAATTCATTTCTGAAGGCAAGCGCCGGGAAGACCTCCTTCGTCACGACAAGTTCATCTCCCTGGCCCTGGCTCGCGGTGTTACCGTGGCTAATGCCAACAAGCACTTGCTGTATCCTATTCCTCAATCCGAAATTGATGCCAACCAGTTGGCGGTACAAAATCCAGGGTACTAGCTACTTCTTCAGATCCGGAGGCCAGTTTGGTGGCGCAGTGAAAACAGCCGTGCTCTGGAGTGAAGCGCGCTAACGGCTATTAGCTTGGCAATCCGAGCGAGGCCTCCGACGAAATTATGGTCTTCAATAAAAAGCTTCCCAAGCAGGGGCTAACTTGCAAGATTCCTGTTCCATTTATGCGCAAGTGGCACCTTATCATAGCGTTGGGCTTGTTACTGGCTTCTTGTCAGCCTGAGGCACCCAAGCAGTTTGTATACTCCCCTACCATCACCGTTTTCGAAACCGAGCCCACTCAGAAACCCGTGCTGGCTTCTCGGCCGCCCGCTACGCTGCCCGCGGGCATGGTCTATGTGCCGGGCGGCTACACGCAAATCGGGTCAGAAGAGGGTCTCGATCAAGAGAAACCCACGGTTTGGGTTTCAGTCAAGCCTTTTCTAATGGACCAGCACGAGGTGACGGTTGGGCAGTTCAGGGCGTTTGTGCAAGCCACCAAGTACCGGACCCAAGCCGAAAGCTTTGGCAACGCCGGGGTGTTCAACGATAGCACCAAGGAGTGGGGCCTCGTGCCAGGCGCCAACTGGCAGTATCCCTATGGCCCCAGCGCCAGCCCTGCCGCCGCCGATCAGCCCGTGGCGCAAGTGTCTTGGGCTGATGCGCAAGCGTACGCTCAATGGGCGGGCAAGCGGCTACCCGATGAGATTGAGTGGGAACACGCGGCCCGCAACGGCACGAATAGCCGCGCACTTTATCCGACCGGCAACAGCCTGCAAGTGAACGGTAAGTTCGTGGCCAACACGTGGAACGGCAGATTCCCCGACGATGACCAGGCAACTGATGGCTTCCACCGAGCGGCGCCGGTTGGTTCGTTCGGCACCTCGCCCCTGGGCCTAGCCGATATGTCTGGCAATGTGTGGGAGTGGTGCGCCAATTCCAGCATGTCTTATGCTGAGTTAATGAATCCAGTGGCGGCGGCTTCCCAAACGGAACGGGCCCAACGCGGCGGTTCTTTCTTGTGTGAACCCGGTTGGTGCCATGGCTACCGCGTGTCAGGCCGCGCCAGCAGTACGCCCGAAACTGCGCTTATGCACGTAGGTTTCCGCTGCGTGCAGGACTTGCCATGAGCCACCCAAGCGTCTTGAGCGCAGTTGGTTCTGCAATCAGAGCTACTGCCTGAGCGTCCCAAACCTACTGGCAGTTCCTGAACTGTGACTAGCCATAAGCATGCTGCAAAACCGACCACCAGCAAGCCTATCAGCCTCGTTGCAGACAATTACCTAGAGGAGTTTTGCCGCCTCTAGCTCAGCCAGGGCTTCCAGCAACATCAGGCCGCTGAGTTGGGTGGAACCTTGGACGGGGCCGCTCGGCGGACTGGTCCAGGCGGTGTTGAAGAGGGTTTCTGGCTTGCGAGTACCGTGTTGCCACAGCGTCTGCGCATTATTTTTCAGGAAGAGGACGTAACTCGTTCGAGCAGCGGCGGGCGTAGCGCCTTCGCGGGCGAGCAAGGTTAGGTAGCGCACAAACACGCCCTTGAACAAGCCGCCGTCGCCCTCGCCTTCCGCTTTCAGAATACCAGCGGGGGCCAACTGCTGGTCGTTGATGGCGTAGCTGGCCGTGCGTACCGCATCTTGCAGATAAACAGGTTGCTGGGTGGCACGGAACAGCGCCAAGCCAGCCCCCACGTACACGCCTTGGCAGTAGCTGAACTTCCACTTGCGGTCCACTTGCCCGTCACCGAGGCGGTTTACTCCGTCCCATACGGTGCCGGTAGCGGGGTCAACGAGATGATCTTTTTGCCATTGGTAAATGCGTTGGGCCCACTCCAAATCTTCGGGGTCGTGGTCGAGTTGGTAGAAACGCGCAGCCAGCATGGCCGCCGGGGCGTTAGCGGGGGTATTGCGGTAGTCGCGCTGCGTTTTCTTCCAACTGATGCCGCCTAGCGCCGGATTCCAACCGTTCTTGATGTCAAGCCAAAGCTGCTGCGCCGTGGCTTTGTAGACAGCGTTTTGCGTTAGCTCGTAGGCGCGCAGGCAGGCCAGCGCGTGCCACTCCATGTCGTCATAAAACTCGTTTAAGTAGGTGTTGTCGTTCTTTTCCTTTGCCGCGCCGTAGGCCTGGCTGAGTTGCAAAAGGTAATCCGGGCTCCGGGTCCGAGCGTAGCCGTCGAGCAATACGTCGTAGAAATGAGCTTGCCACCAATAATTAAAGCGCGGGTCGCCGGCGTTGTTTTGCGGCAGAAACCCACTAGGCGTCACGAAACCGCGCAAGGCAACTTGAGCTGAATCGGCGCGCTTCGCCCATTCGGCGGGGCTGGGCGGAGACGAGCCGGAGTTGGACGTTGCACCGACCTCGACGGGCGGTTTGTATGCTGAGCAGGCGCTCAACAGCAGTACGGCCAGCGTGCTAACGAACTGACGCCGGTAGGTGGCAACGAGAAGAACGAACATGATGGGTTCAGATTTTGCCTTTCCGCTTTTCCGGTTCACGAGACGAAAGCTCTACGCTGGTAAGCAGCAAGTTTGGTGTAAAAATAAGCAGCTACGGTACCAGCCGGACGCACTCGGAAGCCCATCGAGTTAGCTTATCGAAGCCAGAATGGCGCTCGACTTCGGCAACTCTGGAAACGGAACCATGCGCAGCCACGTCATCACTCATTGAACGACTGGAAACGACGTTACGCGCAACTTAGCGGCACCATAGGGAATAAGGGTGAGCATTTCTGGCTGAGCACCCACTGGCCGGGCCACCGGGCTGACCGGTACGGGGCCAGCAGAGTTGTTCGTTAACTGCCAATCAGGCAACTGCACGCCCTGTACCCGCAGTTCGATGGGCGCCCCCTCGGGCGAGAAAACCACGCCCGTAGTGGACTTCTCCTGCACCGTAAAGGCTGTGGCCGGCTTGGGTCCCAGCAGTAGGCCATAGTTCCAGGGCGAAGTGGTGCGTACCTCGTAGTCGTCGGCTAGGCTGGGCCGCTCGCGCAGCTTGGTCCAGGTTTCGTTCAGCTTCAGCGCGTACACCAACGGGCCACGCTCAACCGACACCGACTGGTTGAAACCGGCCGGCACCCGCACCTCCATCGGAAGCCGGAGCTCCACTACGTCACCGGCTTTCCAACGCTGCTCCAGCACGTAGAAGGTGCCGGCTTTCGGAGCCTTGGCGGGTTTGCCATTAACAGCTACCGTAGCGTTGGTGGCCCACGCCGGAATACGCAGGCGCAGCGGGAAAGCATCTTTGCCCGTTTTCTCTACCGTGAAGCGCACCGTTTCGCGGAACGGATAGTCAGTGTCTTCCCGAATGGTGACGGTCTGGCCGCCGCGCACGGGCGTGCTCACGCGGTTAGGGGCGTAAGCAGCGGCCACGAGCCCCCCATCGGGTGAAGCCATCCAAAGGTGAGTGGCAAACTTAGGCCAGCCTTGGTGCATATTGGCCGTGCAGCAGCCAAAATGGGGCTCTAAACCAAACAAGTTGGCATCGTCGCCGTTACTCGACCAAGGTCGTTTGGCCTTGCTCACCAGCACTTGGTTGGGCTGTTGGTCGTACTGGTGGGCCCACATGGTAGGGTCGAAGGTGGCGGGCAGGGCGTTGAAAGTAATCTTCTCCAACTGGTCGCCAAAGGCGGGGTCGCCAAGCAGTGCCAACAGCTCTTCGTAGGAAAACTGCGCTTCCACCACCGTGCATAGCTCCGTACCCTGCGAGGGGTTGCGGCCCGAGAAATGCTCGTCGCTGCTGAACATGCCGTTGGGCAAACCGTGGTAGCGGTCCAGCATCGCCATTTGATTATAGATGGCTTTGCGGTCAACTTCGGTGCCACCCGTCATACCCCAGAGCACCGGCATTTTCAGGGCCATAGCATTGTTTACGCCGTGGGCTTGCAAAGCCCGCTCGGTGTTCCCAACGCCTTTTACCAATCCCAAATCCTCGCGCGTGGCGTGGTCAGTGAAGGGAAACTGAGCGTATAGTTGCTGCCAGTTGAAGCCCTGATTGGCCAGCTGAGCGGCCAGCGTCAGCAACTGCGGATTTTTGGTTTTCTCGTACGTCCAGCGGATGGGCAGCAGTTCTTCGGCCCAGCGGTATTTGGCCCACTCATGCAGGGGATTAGCGGCAAGTTGGCTGCTCTGATACGCAAAATACCGCTCCATGAGTGGCAGCACGCGCTTATCGTTGGTGGCTTCCTGGTATTGCATCAGCGACTTGAGCATCAGCATGTTGGGCCACCAGTCCTTGTTCTTGACCGGACCAATAGAACCGTCCGGTCGCTGGCTCTGCAAGGTCCAGTCAACCCATTTCTGGGCTTTCGCTTTCAAGGTGGCGTCATCGAGCAAATAGGCCAACGGAAGCAGACCATCGAGGTAGTAAGGGCCCCGCTCCCAGCCTTCGCCAGTACCGCCCAGCCACGCGCTGTTTGGCCCCAGATCAGGCCAAAATTCTTCTAAATGGCCGCTCAAGCCATTGGCCTGAACAACCAGTTGGCGCCGAAGCCAACCGTCAGGGCGAATATGCCCTAAAGGCAACGGCTGAAAGGCGTTGGGCTGAAACGGTTCCGGCGCGAGTGCTAAGGCTGGCAGTGTTCCCGCAAGGGCCAACAAAAAAGCTGCTAATGGTAGCAGTCGGGCGAAGGAAATAAGCATCAGGAATTGGGAAAGAGTAAGTAAGACAACGCGGATGCAAGATTACCGCACACAAACGATTGCGAAGAATAAGAGGAACGACAATTTTTTTCGTCTAGCTTCCTTCAATGTAACTCTAGTAAGCATCCTGAAACAGTACGTTGACAAATTAGTATCGCAACCGAGTCATAAACACTAATTGTATAATATCTTTAAAATTAATGTTTATGCAGTATCAGTGCGGTACATTTTATAATTATAAAGTCATAAAAGCCGGCATGTAGTTGCTAATTACGGGAATCATCTTCGCTTCGCAGTAAAAGAACAACCGTTTGCAAAATTTTCATTTGCTCTTATAACAAACGTTTGCATATTTATCGGCCCAAACGTCCTTCTCTAATTCCTTCTCATCAGCTAAAATGGATTAGCCAAGTAGACAAAGTTCAGTCACAGGTATCTGCTTTGGCTTTGGTTTGCACTTTCATTTCTCTAATCCAACACCCACGCGCTTATGAAAAATCGAATACCTATTAGAAAAGCCCAAACTCTTGCGCGGGCTTCACTTACGCCGATTGCCTTGTGTGCTTCGGTTGGGGTCGCTTTCGGGGCCTCTGATGATGGCAACTACCCTGCACTCGTGCGGGAAGGAATTTCGTGGAGTATCAACACAAATTCGGCCGACATAACCGTGACGGGCACGGTCACGGACACGAAGGGAGAAGGTCTGCCCGGCGTCAACGTAGTAGTGAAAGGCACTACCAACGGGACGCAAACCGATGCTCAGGGAAATTTCAGTATCACGGCACCCGAAGGGGCCGTGCTGGCTTTCTCGTTTATCGGTTATCGGCCGCAGGAAGTGCCGGCTAGCTCGGCGAAGCTCTCCATCAAACTAGCCTCCGACGACAAGGCGCTTGATGAGGTAGTGGTAGTCGGTTACGGCACACAGTCGCGGGCTACGGTGACGGGGGCAGTAAGCGCGGTTAAGTCGGAAGACATTACCCGCACCCCGGCCGTGGCCGCTACCAGCGCCCTGGTGGGTCGCGTGCCGGGCATTTCAGCCCGCCAGCCCGACGCCCGTCCCGGTAATGGCACTAGCATCCAGATTCGCAATATGGGCGACCCGCTGTACGTCATCGACGGTATCGTAGCCGATGTGGGGCAGTTCAACAACCTAGGCATCAATGATATCGACAATGTCTCCGTCCTGAAAGACGCTTCGGCGGCCATCTACGGCTTACGAGCGGCCAACGGCGTTATACTGGTCACGACGAAGCGCGGCACGAAAGGGAAGCCAGTTATTAACATTTCGGGCTACTACGGCTGGCAGAATTTAACGCAGTATCCGCGCCCCGCCAATGCCTATCAGCACCAGCGGGCCCTAATCGAGTCGGAGCAGAATCTGGCCCAACAGGGTCGGCGTACTCAGCAGATCGTGAATGACCCCGTCTCGGGAGCTCCTCTCACCCCGACCGAGCTGGAAAAGTGGCGCGTGGGCACCGAGCCCGGCTACCAGGGCTTCGACTACCACAAGTTCGTATTGCGGCCCAACGTACCACAATACTTTGTCAATGGCAGTTTCTCGGGGGGCTCCGACAACGTAACGTACTACATATCGGGCAGCCACTTGTCGCAGGAAGCACTGATCCGGGACTTTCGCTTCAAGCGGACCAACTTGCAGGCCAACGTGGAAGCCCGCGTGACGCCGAAGCTGAAAATCGGTACGCAGATTAGCGGACGTATCGAGGACCGGTTTCAGGCCGGCGTACCAGGCATCGACGATTACTTCAATCCGTTCCTAAGTATTTTCACTATGTGGCCTACGGAGCGGCCTTTTGCCAATGACAATCCGGCTTATATCAACCAAACGCACAACGTCAACGTCAATCCGGCCACGTACCAGACGGCAGTGACCGGCTACAGCCAGGACTACTTCCGGTCAGGCAAAGTGAACCTGTTTACGCAGTACGATTGGGACTTTGGCTTGAGCGCTAAAGCTACCGGCTCCTACAACTTCACCAACTTCGACTTCAGCGGCTTCGAGTACACCTACAACGCCTACAAATACAACGCCACCACGGGCGTTTACGAAACTAACCCGGCCTGGGGCAACCAAAACCCCTGGCGCGAAACGCGGCGTCGTAACGTTATTGATCGGTTCGGCCAACTGCAATTAAATTACAGCAAGCAGCTAGGCGACCATGGCATTACGGCAGTAGCAGCGTATGAGCGCTACGACACCGAGAATAAGTACAATATCATTCACACCGTACCGCCGAACAATACGATTCCCATTCAGCTGTTTGCCAGTCAGGACTTCCTGCTTGATGAAATATTTGAGCGGGCGCGAGCGGGCTATATCGGCCGGGTCAACTACAACTACAAGCAGAAATACCTGCTGGAAGTGCTGGGCCGCTACGACGGCTCTTGGCTGTTTGCCCCCGGTAACCGCTACGGCTTTTTCCCCGGCGCATCATTGGGCTGGCGCGTTACGGAGGAGTCATTCGTGAAGGAGCGCATCGGTAACGTACTGAGCGAATTGAAGCTGCGCGCCAGCTACGGCCGTACCGGCGCCGACGATTTAGATAACCCTGACAACAATAACTTCTTAGTTGCTCCTTACAGCTACGTACCCGGTTACAACTTTCCTTCGGGTAGCGCCATCTTTAATGGTAACTATACCTTCGGCGTACGGCCTCGTGGCTTGCCCATCACTACGCTTTCCTGGGTAACGAACATTACGTCGAACGTGGGCTTGGACTTCGGACTTCTGGAAGGCAAGATAACGGGTCAGTTTGATGTGTTCCAGCGCGAGCGTCGGGGCTTGCCCGCCGCCCGCTACGATGTGCTGCTGCCTTCTGAGGTGGGCTATACCTTGCCGCAGGACAACCTTAATTCCGATGCCGTACGGGGCGTGGAAGGCGCCTTGGCTTATTCGGGAACAGCGGGTGGCCTGACCTACACCGTGGGCGTCAACGCTACGCTGGCCCGGCAACGGGACCTGACGCAGTACAAGCCTCGCTTCGGTAATTCCTGGGAAGAGTACCGCTTCTCGTTCCAGGACCGCTGGTCGAATATCGGCTGGGGCTATCAGGTTGAGGGGCAGTTCCAATCGGAGCAGGAAGTTGCTGACCATCCCGTTGACAACGACGGCCAGGGCAACCGCACCCAACTGCCGGGTGATCTTATTTACAAGGACGTCAACAACGATGGCGTGATTAACATCTTGGATGAGCGGCCTATTGGTTACGCCCAAGGCGCTACGCCCTACATCAACTACGCCCTGAACACTACCCTGGGCTACAAGAACTTCACGCTAAGCTTTGATATTGTGGGGGCTGGTATGCAAACCTACCAGCGGGAGTTTGAGCTGCTGATTCCGTTCCAGAACAACGGCACCTCACCCAACTACACCTTCGAGGACCGCTGGCACCACGAAGATCCGTTCAACGCCGATAGCCCGTGGATTTCGGGTAAGTACCCGGCTGTGCGCAAAGACAACGCCGGCCACGCCAACTACAACCGCCGCAACGACTTCTGGATTACCAACGTCCGCTACCTGCGTTTGCGTAACCTGGAGCTGGCCTATAACTTGCCTAAGCCGCTGCTAAGCAAAGTCGGCGTATCGGGCTTGCGCGTATACGTGAATGCCACCAACCTTTACGTGATCAGCACCCTGAAAGACCTCGAGATAGACCCCGAAATTGCTTCGGGCAATGCTCTGGTCTACCCGCCCCAGCGCCTGCTTAATACTGGTTTCTCGCTCAGCTTCTAATCCACCCTTACCTCATGAAGCTCTCTTCTAAAACTGTTGCCCTAAGTTTGGGCCTACTGGTTGGCCTTTCGGCCTGCGAAAAAGATTTCCTGGAACGGGAGTCGCCCAGCATCGTGCTGGAGGCCCAGATCTGGAATGACCCTAACTTAATTACCAGCCTCCTAGCCAATTATTATGACCGCCTGCCCGGCCATACCCAGATTGACATCAACTTTGGGGACTACGCCGCCTACGACGAAGCCATGTGGTCGGGCAATGGCAACGGGCCAAACGACCTGTTTACCTATAATAGCTTTCGCTGGGCCTATTGGGATTATGGCTTGGTCCGGGACATAAACCTAGCGCTCGATAACATCGACAAGTTCAGCACGTCGCTGTCGGATGCGCAAAAGACGCAGTTCAAATCCGAGCTGCGCTTTCTGCGAGCCTACACCTATTTCGAGATGGTGAAGCGCATGGGTGGGGTGCCCATCATCACGCAGCAGTTGATATACGACTTCAGTGGGGATGCCTCAACCTTGCAATTTCCGCGCAATAAAGAGTCGGAAGTGTACGACTTCATTGCCAGCGAGCTAGATGAAATCAAAGGCACGCTCGGCAATGCGGAAAATGGTCCTAGCACCACCCGCGCGAACCGCTACACGGCCATGGCCCTGAAAAGCCGGGCCATGCTCTATGCCGGCTCTATCGCCAAATACAATGCCCTCTCGGGCCTGAACATCCAAACTCCCGGCGGCGAAGTAGGCATTCCAGCGGCGCGGGCCAATGAATATTACCAGAAAGCACTGGACGCGTCCAGGGAGATTATCAACGGGCCGTTTGCGCTGTACCGGGCCAACCCGAACCTGGGGGAGAACTTCTTTGACGCCATCAGCAAGAAGGCGCCTAACCCCGAAGTGATTTTAGCGAAAGACTTTCTGACGGCTAAAAACCGGCGGCACCTCTTTACTTACGACAATATTCCCCGCGGCATCCGCGAAGACAACCTGTCGTCGTCCATTATCACGCCCATCCTGAATCTGGTAGAAGCCTACGAATACCTGGACGGCACGCCGGGCACCATTGTAACCCGTAACGCGGCCAACACAGATTACATCTACTATGATAACCTCACCGGTCCCTTCGCCAACAAGGATGCCCGGCTCTACGGCACGGTTATCTATCCCGGTACCAATTTCAGGGGTCAGGAAGTACAGATGCAGGCCGGCGTGAAGGTTTGGAATGGCACTGGGTACCAGACTATCGAAGGGGGCTTGGGCACCTTGTACGCGCCGCCTGTTTTCCCGAACGGTGACGGCAAGCTGCTAACGGGCAGCTCCGGCCCGCAGCCCACGCAGACCGAAGTATCGAACACAGGCTTTTATCTGCGCAAGTACATCGACCCGGTGCCCAAGTCCAGCACCCGGGGCGTGCAAAGCGACACGTGGTGGGTGCGTTTCCGCCTCGGCGAAATCCTGCTTAATGCCTCCGAAGCCGCTTTTGAGCTAGGACAAACCAGCGATGCGCTAACCTACGTGAAC
The DNA here is from genome assembly GCF_964242765.1 of uncultured Hymenobacter sp. Lineage (NCBI taxonomy): Bacteria > Pseudomonadati > Bacteroidota > Cytophagia > Cytophagales > Hymenobacteraceae > Hymenobacter > uncultured Hymenobacter sp. The sequence goes on along the minus strand of NZ_CAXTBM010000027.1, from coordinate 62,704 downwards.
CGGGTGCGGGAGCGGGCGGGCTTCCCAGCCAACAGCCTCACCGCCGCCACGCTCACGCTGGCTCGCCTTCAGAACGAGCGGCGCGTGGAACTGGCCTTCGAAGACCATCGGGTGTGGGACTTGAAACGCTGGCGCATTGCCCACCAGGTTTGGAACGGCGACCCCAACAACTACAACGCGGTGGCCTACGTGCTGTATCCCTACCGCGTAGTGCGCCCCGGCGACCCACGAGACGGCAAATACGTGTACGAGCGACTGGTGGCCCCCCGCTTCCGCACGCCGCGCAATTTCCAGTTGCTGAACTACTACACGTTCATTGGCCAAGGCTTGATTGGTAGCAATCCGAAGCTTGTCCGTAATCCTTTTGAATAGCCTCTGTTCATGAAATCACTACTTAATAGTCTCCTGCTGGCGGGTGTTCTCCTGTTCGTCGGCTGCGCCAAAGACAATGTTGACCCGCCTAGCTCCAACCTGACCGGACGGGTGATATACCAAGACCAGACTGTGGGCGTCCGCACCAACGGCGTGCAGTTGGAGATGTGGCAATACGGGTATCAATTGCGCAACAAAATCCCGGTGTACGTGGCCCAGGACGGCAGTTTTTCGGCCACGGTCTTTGATGGCAACTACAAACTGGTTCGGCTCCGCGACAATGGACCCTGGGTCAACAACACCGACAGCATCGATGTACAGGTGCGTGGCAATACGGTCGTAGACGTGCCGGTACAGCCCTACTATACTGTGCAGAACGCGACATTCCAGAAAACTGGCAACGCCATTACGGCTACCTGCCGAGTTAACCGGGTTGTGACAAGCCGTAACATCGAGTCGGTCACGCTCTTTGTCAGCACGACGCAATTTGTGGATACCAACAACGGAGTTCCATTGACTGATGCTGAAAGAGCCAGAAATACAGGCAACGTACTAACTGGTTCTGCACTAGCAGATCTAAATAAAGATCTGAGTCTATCCTTTATTTTGCCCGCAACGGCTAGAAGTTTCTGCTACGCCCGCGTTGGGGTGAGAACCCAGGGGGTGAGTGAGTTATTCTACTCACCGGTGCAAAAAATAGAGTTTTAAAAGACCCCCAAAAAAAGAAGGCAGCCAGTGGCTGCCTTCTTTTTATTAATACCGGGTCAACATGTACCAGATCAGCAAGAACAGGATGGTTTTTGTACACCCGAATGATTCCTTGCACAGCTAACGGCTAGCAAACGAAAGCTGGCACTTGGCTGCTGGCCACCCCTATCTACCTTTCAATGGCAGCAGGCTGAAGCCCTTCAGCGTGGCCCCACCTCCGCCAAAAGGTTCGAGTACACTTCCTTAACCGAAATTGCTTTACTTCTTGCCATGCTGACTGCTAGCTGGTTACGCATTCTGCTTCTGCTGAGTGGTATCCTCACTCCCACCGTCGAACTGTTGGCTCAGGTTGAAAGCAAGCCGGCCTCGACGTTCATGAATCCGCTCCGGGAAGATGGTCCTGACCCGTGGGTTACCCGGCAGGGCCCCTACTATTACTACACGAACACCACGGGGCGCAACCTTACTATTTGGAAAACCAAGGCTCTAAGTGAAATAGCGCAAGTTAAACCGGTAGTGGTCTGGACCCCGCCGGCCACCGGCATGAACTCGGATGCCATCTGGGCGCCGGAGTTGCATCAACTCGATGGTAAGTGGTACTTCTACTACACGGCCACCAACAAAGTGAACTCCAGTGACAACACCCGCTACGTCTTCGTGCTCGAAAATGCCAGTGCCGATCCGACTACGGGTACCTGGGTGGACAAAGGCAAAATCAACACCCGATATTCCGGCCTGGACGGTTCTGTATTCGAGCACGGCGGCCAGCGTTACTTTCTGTACTCGGCTTATGTGGGGCCGCAAAGCGTGCTGGCCATTGCCCCGATGGATAACCCCTGGACCTTGCGGGCCGGCAAGGAAGTGGTTTTGGCCCAACCGACTTACGCCTGGGAGAAAGGCGGCGGCCGTCAGATTCTGGAAGGGCCCGAATTTTTACCTGGTCGGAAAGGGCAGCTCAACATCGTCTATTCGGCCAGCGCCTGCTGGGACGACAACTACGCGCTAGGCATGCTGACGGCGGCCGAAGGCAGTGACCTATTGCGCCCCGAATCGTGGCGTAAGGCCCCGCAGCCAGTGTTTCGCCCTTCCGCTCAAAACGGCGTGTGGGGCACAGGGCATAATAGTTTCACTAAGTCGCCGGACGGGCGCGAGGACTGGATAGTGTACCACGCCAAAGCTGCGGCCGACGGCAAGTGCGCCGGCCGCAGTTCCCGCGCCCAGCGCTTCACCTGGAACCCGGATGGCACGCCCAACTTCGGCGAGCCAGCCTCGCTGCTACAACCGCAGCCGCGGCCGTCCGGCGAATAGCGCGCTGCTATCTGGGGCAGGTTGCTTGCGGGTTCTTATCAGCTTTTCGGCACTGCCAGCGGCCTCACCCCGAAGTCACCGCTCGATTTTCTTTCTCATCTTTCCCTTCCTTTTCCATGAAGAAATTAGTGCTCTTTTTCCTGCTCCTGCTGGCCTCGCAGGGCAGCTATGCGCAGAAAACTAAAATCAAAACCAAGGGCGCTGCAACCAGCACCACCGCGGCTGGGCAACGCTGGTCCGCCGAGAAAGCGCAGGCCTGGCACAAAACCCAGCCTTGGCTGTCGGGCGCCAATTTTACGCCGAGCACGGCTATCAACCAGCTGGAAATGTGGCAAGCCGCCACCTTCGACCCTACCACCATCGACAAAGAGCTAGGGTATGCCGAAAGCATCGGCTTCAATGTGATGCGCGTGTTTCTGCATAGCCTGGCCTGGCAGCAAGACCCGAAAGGCTTCAAGGACCGGCTCAACACCTACCTGGGCATTGCCGACAAGCACCACATCCGGACCATGTTTGTGTTCTTCGATGACTGCTGGAACAACGACGCCAAAGTTGGCTTACAGCCCGCGCCCAAACCCGGCATTCACAATTCCGGCTGGCTCCAGGACCCCGGCGACCCGGCTTCCCGCGACTCAACCACCTTTATCAAGCTGAAGCCCTACGTGCAGGACGTGCTGAGTTCCTTTAAATCCGACAAGCGCATCTTGCTCTGGGACTTATACAACGAGCCGGGCAACAGGGGCAAACTGGCGTCCTCCCTGCCTTTGGTGCGCAACGTGTTTGCCTGGGCTCGCGAAGTGAACCCCGACCAGCCCTTGAGTGTAGGTTTGTGGAACTGGGATTTCCAGGCGTTAAACAGTTACCAGGCGCAGCATTCCGATATCATCACCTACCACAACTACGACGACGTAGCGGCCCACCAGCGCGTAATCGAGTTACTGGAAACCCATAACCGGCCGCTGATCTGCACCGAGTACATGGCCCGCACCCGCAATTCGCGCTTTTCCAACATCATGCCCCTGCTGAAAAAGCAAAACGTGGGCGCGATTAACTGGGGCCTGGTGGACGGCAAAACCAACACCAAGTACCAGTGGGAAACGCCCCTGCCCGATGGCAGTGAACCCATTGAGTGGTTTCACGAGGTGTTTCGTAAAGACGGCACCGCTTACCGCCAAGACGAAACCGATTTGATTAAAAAGCTGAATGCCAAGAATGTTCAGTAGGCCTACTTTTAATTCGTTGGTGATTCGGCGCAGCCCGCAGGGCTACCCGCCGAGACGGACGCTGGACAAGCACTGGAAAATGCTTTCCTCCTGCTGGCTGCTATGCCTGGCGCTGCTACTTGCAGCGCCGGGCTTTGCGCAACAAGCGGCCAAGCCAGCTGCCACCGCTGCAACGTTCACCAACCCGCTTCTCCCGTCGGGCGCCGACCCGTGGAGCATTTACCACGATGGCTACTATTACTACACGCATACCACGGGCCGTAACCTGACGCTCTGGAAAACCAAGTCCCTGAGTCAGTTGAAGACCGCACCGAGCAAGGTGGTCTGGACGCCTCCCGCCAGCGGGCCCAACTCCCACGACATTTGGGCGCCGGAGTTGCACCGCCTCAACGACAAGTGGTATTTGTACTACGCGGCTGATGCGGGCACCAACCAAACACACCGCCTCTGGGTGCTCGAAAACAACTCCCCAGATCCTTTGCAAGGCACCTGGACCGACCGGGGCCAGATAACCGACGCCGCTAATCGGTGGGCTATCGACGGCTCGGTGTTTGAAAACAAAGGCCAACTCTATTTTGTCTGGTCGGGATGGGAAGGGGACGTAAACGGCCGCCAGAACATTTACCTGGCCCCCATGAGCAACCCCTGGACCATAACGGGGCCAAGCTTGAAAGTATCAACGCCCGTGTTTGCCTGGGAGCGTCAAGGCGACACCAGCAACCCCGCCGACCCGCCGCACATCGACGTAAACGAGGGCCCCGAAGTGATTCGCCACGGCAACAAGTTGGTGCTAGTTTACTCGGCCAGTGGCTGCTGGACGGAATCTTACGCCCTAGGAATGCTAACGGCTTCGGTCGACAGCGACTTGTTACAACCAGGTTCCTGGACTAAATCGCCGGTGCCCGTGTTTCAGCAAGATGCGCAGGCCAGGGTGTACGCGCCGGGGCACAATTCCTTTTTTAAGTCCCCGGACGGTACGCAGGATTGGATACTCTACCACGCCAACGATGAGCCTGGGCAAGGGTGTGGCCGTTTTCGCTCGCCCCGAGCGCAACCTTTCACCTGGAACGCCGATGGCTCGCCGAACTTCCAGCGTCCCTTAGCACGCGACCAGCAAATACCTCGCCCCTCCGGCGAGCAGTAAACGCTTTGTTTATGCCTCACTAGCTGGTCTAATGAGCCGTAGCTACATCCGCAACAATTGGAACAACTCGCAATCAGTTGGCAGTACAAATACAAGCTATTCCGTTCGCCCTAAATTCATGAACATCCAAGGACGTGTGCAAACGTTTGTCTCTGCTTTTAATTGGTAGCTGATTTTTCTATAGAAGCAGCTTACAAAGCCCATATTGTTTCCCTAAGCTGATCTTGGTTGTACTACCAAATAGGATAAGAGAATCTAAAATAAATCGCAAATACTTTCTTGCTTTCTTGAAATCAGCCAAGGTTATTCTTAACATTGGCCTAGTAAGACTTACTAGGCGCTGTGGCATAGCTTCATAACCAGTCCAATGGTTGAGCACAGCACCAACCCTGCGGAGATTGTAAGGAGTTGACCGTAGCAATCGTTTGTGCTGGTTTCTGAATGCAAACTTCTGTTCTCTCACAAATGAGTTTTCCAGTTGGTTTCGCACTCAAAAAACTGACTTCATCTTAAGAAAGGTTCTTACACAGAAAGCTTTTCAAAAGTAGCGGTTAACGAAAAAGATAAACTTAAGTAAACCTGACAACTGCCAATCCACTTGGCCCGAACGAAATCAGATACTGCGGTTTCCATCAAGAACTCGAAATACAGGTCTACGAAATGGGTGATGACGCTCACTCAGAATCCGATAATTTGAAATCAGGCTTAAACGATTTAGTGCACTGAAAAATCAACTATTGAAATTTTAAAGGCCCTAGGAGTTTGCTTGCTTTTCGCTGCCTTTTTCCATCAGCATGCGACTTGTTAACCCAGTTAGAGAATAACCATATGGCCCACCTGTGTTTTCTCTCCACTTCATGGCCGTTTTAGCTTTTCCGCGGCTGCTACTGTTGTTGGGCACGCTGGCGTTGCTTGCGCCCGCCGCTGCCCAACAACCTCTAGACCTGGGCACTACCACGTACTACCCCCGCGTAATCCGGCTGGAGCACGCCGGTCCAGCAACTGGCAATCTGTTGGCCAGCCTTGATAGCGGCCCTAGTGGTATTTTTTACGAAAGCCGCAACCAAGGCCACACCTGGCAGAAAGTTGGTACCGTCACCGATAACACGCCTCCTCGTACTTGTTGTAGCGGCCTCTACGAAGTGCCCCGCGACTTACCTGGTACGCCCGCCGGCACTTTGTTCTGGTCCACTTCCGTCGGGACGGACCAAGGGGGACGGGGGCCCTGTTCGATTCGGCTTTACCGCAGCCCCGACCAAGGGCGTACCTGGACCTACTTTTCCACGCCCGTTAGTGGCTATATTGGGCTGTGGGAGCCAGAATTCAACCTCGATAGCCGGGGCCGCCTGGTGGTGTATTATTCCAGCGAGGAAAGCAAAGCCCGCGGCTACAACCAGATGCTGGCCCACAAAGTATCCGCCGACGGCGGCCAGACCTGGGGGCCGGAAATGATAGATGTCGGTAAGCCGGACGGCCTGCTGCGCCCCGGCATGGCAACCGTCCGCCGCTTGCCCAACGGGCAGTACGCTATGGCCTACGAGGTTTGTGGGCAAGGCTGCGACGTCTATATCCGGACCTCCCCCGACGGAATAACCTGGGGCGATGCGGCCACGATGGGCACCCGCGTCGAATCCACGGAAGGCCACCACTTTGCGCACGCGCCCACGCTGGCCTGGGCCCCGAGTGCCGGAGCGCCTGATGGACAGTTGCTGGTCATCGGGCAGTTGCTGTTCAACAACACCGACAACAAGCAAGCCCCCCAAAGCGGACAGGTTTTCATGGTGAACCGCCGCAACGGCCAGGGGCCTTGGCAGGAAGTTCTGGCGCCGGTGCCCGTTCCCGATGCCAAAGGCCACCCCTGCCCTAACTACACCTCGCAGCTGCTGCCCGCCACCGACGGCATGACCGTGCTGGAAGTTGCCTTGCGCCTTACGCCGGACGGCTGCCGAGCATTCTACAATTCCGCGCCGTTGCCAACAACCACTCAGTTGAAAACCACTCAGTCGAAAACCAAATAGAATAGATGCCGCTCTACGGCGCGAACACCGCCGCTTTTCCAACTCGTCCAACATAGCGCACCGGCCAAAAGAGATTTTCACCCCTCTTACCTACTCCCTTCGCTCCTAGCTTCCTCGCCACTCCAACAATTCCCACCCCTTTCCTATGAACTCAATTAGACGCATTCTTTTCAGTATCGGGCTTGGCGCTGGTCTGTTCGGAGCCGGCTTCGATGTCTTAGCCCAGGCAGCGGCCCCAACTCCCGCGCCGCGGGTGGGGCCGGCTCCCATCCTTAGCCGCTGGGAAAAGCAGGTGACAGCGGATAATGCCTGGCGGGACTACCCGCGCCCGCAGATGGTGCGTCCGCAGTGGCAAAACCTAAATGGCATGTGGGACTACGCCATTACTGCCCGCACCGCGCCCGCGCCCACCTCCTTCGACGGGCAAATTTTGGTGCCTTTCTGCGTGGAATCGACGCTGTCGAAAGTTACCAAGCCGTTTTCGCCGGAGCAGCGGCTCTGGTACCGGCGCAGCGTGAATGTGCCGCAAGAATGGCAAAGCCAACGGGTGCTGCTGCACTTCGGCGCCGTTGATTACGAGTGCAGCTTGTGGGTGAACGGCGGGCTGGTGGGGTCGCACAAAGGTGGTTCCGACCCGTTTAGCTTCGACGTAACCGACTACCTGCAAGCCGGACAAAACCAGCTGCTGCTCGGCGTACTCGACCCCACGTCAACCGACGAGCAGCCGCGCGGCAAGCAACTGCTCAAGCCCAATGGCATCTGGTACACGCCCGTGTCGGGCATCTGGCAGACGGTTTGGATGGAGCCAGTGCCCAAGCAAGCGTACATTGAAGAAGTCCGGCTCACGCCCGAGCTGGACTCCAGCCGGTTGCGGGTGGAGGTGCTACTCAACCAACCCGCCAACAACTACACCACCGCTATCCAGCTCACGGCGCTCGACGGCAAGCGGACCGTCGCTACGACCCTCGTCCGGTCGGGCACGACGGCTTACCTAGATTTGAAAGACCCCAAGCTCTGGTCACCCGACAAACCTTTCCTTTATGACCTGAAAACCGAGCTGGTAACCGTGCCGGACCCGTTTGGCGATACGCCGCGCAACAAACGCCCGCGCCAAGTGAAAGCCCTACGCGCGGCCTACGCCAAGGCCACGGTTACGGGCGCCCCACTCGATGCCGTGACGGGCTACTTCGCCATGCGCAAAATCTCCGTAGGGCCGGGGCCCGTGGCGGGCCAGCCCGTGCTGCAACTCAACAACAAGTTCGTGTTCCAAAACGGCCCGCTTGATCAGGGCTGGTGGCCGGGCAGCTTGCTCACCCCGCCTTCGGAGGAAGCCATGATTTACGAGATTGACTTCCTGAAAAAATCAGGTTTCAATATGCTGCGCAAACACATCAAAGTAGAGCCCGACCGCTACTATTACCTGTGCGATAAGCTCGGCATCTTGGTGTGGCAGGATATGCCATCCGGCTTTCTGGAAGGCCAGAACGAGGCACCCGGCGACCAAGCCGAGCCGTTGCGCCGCTCCGTGGCCAAAGAGCAGATCGAGCTGGAACTGCGCCGGATGATGAACCGCCTGCACAGCCACCCGAGCATTGTAACCTGGGTGGTGCACAACGAGGGCTGGGGCCAGTACGACAACGAGCGGCTGACGGCCTGGGTGAAAAACCTAGACCCGAGCCGGGTCGTCAACGCCGTGTCGGGCTGGAACGACCGGGGCGCCGGCGACTTCTTCGACATCCATACGTATTCCGAAGAGCCCGTTGCGCCGGCAGCTAAAGCCAACCGCGTTGTTGCCATCGGCGAATTTGGGGGCATCGGCTGGCCGATAGAGGGGCACCTGTGGAACCCCACAATGCGCAACTGGGGCTACCAAACCTATCATTCGGCCGATGACGTGTTGAAGGCCTACCGAAAGAAGTACGCCAAAATAGTGGAGTACTACCAGCAAAAGGGATTGTCGGCAGCCGTTTACACGCAGACTACCGACGTGGAGGGCGAAGTAAACGGGCTACTTACCTACGACCGGGAAGTTGTCAAAATCCCAATCAAGACGCTCCGGCAGATTCATGCGCCATTGCTTAAGGCGGATAAGAGCCTTTCAGAGAAGTAGCGCCAAGGCTTGAAAGCAGCCTGAATGCTGGTAGTGGTGATTTCACCTCAGCGAATCTAAAAGGTAACGCGAAAGTGGATTAGTTTCGATTTGCTTTTACTTCAGCTAGTGGCACCAGATTTATTAAATTAATATATCCTAATTAATAACTCTAATTCACGTGCATAGATGTTATTCCAGAAAATTATCTCATCTGAAATATAAACAGGCAATTTTTTAAGCTAAATAAAATCCACTTGGAATTATTAAAGACTGATTTAGCGAAGTACAGCTCAAGAAAGAAAACACTTAAAAAAACAAACCGATGATTTTGAATACAAATTGTCTGACTCGCAAGCTGCTCTTAGCAATTGTTGTTTGTTTAGGCATTACTCCTGGTAGCTTCGCCCAAACTGATAATGCTATTACCTTCCAAGACTTATCAGCTTTTAAAAGCCCCGGCAAAACCTGGCAAATTGCCGGTGATGTAGAAGCCAGCCTGGAGAAGGACAACATATTGAAGCCCACGAAAGGAACCGGCATCCTGGTAAACCTTCCCGACAAAAAGAACCACGGGGCCGATTTATACACCACCGCCGAGTATGGCGACGCCGAACTGGAACTCGACTACATGCTGGCCAAAAACTCTAATTCCGGAGTTTATCTGCAAGGCCGCTACGAGATACAGCTGATGGATAGCTGGAGCCGTAAAAGCGTGAATGCGGGCGACAACGGCGGTATTTATGAGCGTTGGGACGACAGCAAGCCCGAAGGCCAGAAAGGCTACCAAGGGTACGCGCCCCGCCAAAACGCGAGCCGGGCTCCGGGGCTGTGGCAGCACCTTAAAGTGGCGTTTAAGGCTCCTACATTCGATGGCAGCGGCCGCAAAACCGCCAACGCCCGCATCGTACGGCTCGAACTAAACGGTGTAATCATTCACGACGGAGTGGAGCTGCTGGGCCCGACCCGCGGCGCTATGGCCAACGACGAAAAAGCCACGGGGCCGTTGCGTTTTCAGGGCGACCACGGGGCCGTGGCTTTTCGCAATATCACCATCACCAACGGCGTAAAAATGGCTCCGGAGCCGGCAAACGCCAATGTTCCGGATCCTATTTTGGTGGAAGCTCCGGTAACTACCGTGCTGCGCAGCTTTATGGATCTACCGGATCAGAGCCGGGTGGTACACGCCGTGAATGTGGGCAGCCCCGAAAAAGTGCATTACACCTACGACCTCGACCAGGGCAACATGATACAGATGTGGCGCGGCAATTTTCTGGACGCCACGCCCATGTGGCACGAGCGCGGCGACGGCTCTTCTCGGCCCGCAGGAGCCGTGTGCCGCTTCGGTAAACCCGTTTTCTCGCTGGCCAAGTTAGCTACTGCGCAAAGCGCTTGGGCAACGGATACGGTTGGGAGCGGCTACCGGCCCAAAGGCTACACCCTCGACGAAAACGACTGCCCAACTTTTGTGTACCAAGTGTACGGCGCGAAAGTATCGGATGCTATTCGGGTGCTGGAAAATGGCCAAGGATTGCGCCGAGAAATAACCGTGCAAAACCCTGCTGCTAATTTATATGCGAAATTAGCCGAAGGCAGTAATATCGAAGAAAAAGAGAAAGGCTGGTACCTGGTCGATGGTAAAGCGTATTATTTACAAGTAACCAATGTCGGCGGCACCAAACCTGTAATTCGTGATACGAATGGTCGCAAAGAACTTATTGTTCCAATGAAAGAGAAGCTGGTGTATTCTATGCTGTTTTAATTCAGCAAGCTTATTTAAAAAGCTAAAACTGAAATACAAATCAGTTAGAAATTCCAATTGAAATCAATTCCGAACCCAGACCGATCAGCCAATTTTGCTATGGGAAATACCACCAACAATACTTGCTCTCGTTTTATTCGCCGGGCCATACTACCGCTGTTTGTCGCAGCAACGGTCGGGCTTAGTGCCCAGGCGCAGGAAACTCCCAAGGAAGAAGACTTCTTTAAAATAATGAGGGTAACCGCCCCCGAAGGCATCATCCTGGAAGTGGGAGGTTTGGCCATGTTACCCAACGGGGACTTAGGCGTCTCTACCCGCCGGGGCGACGTTTTTGTGGTGCAGAACCCCACCAGCCGCCGCCCCTATTTTCGGAAGTTTGCCTCTGGTTTGCACGAGATACTGGGGCTGGCTTACAAAGACGGCGCCTTGTACTGTGCCCAGCGCGGCGAGTTAACCAAGCTGGTCGATACCAACAACGACGGCAAAGCCGACGTGTACGAAACGGTCTACGCCTGGCCTTTATCGGGGCATTACCACGAATACTCCTTCGGCCCCAAAATCGCGCCCGATGGGTCTTTCTTCGTCTCGGGTAACGTGGCGTTTGGCAATGAGCAGTGGTGGCGGGGAGAAAGCCGGGTGCCGTGGCGGGGCTGGACGATGAATATCACGCCCGACGGCAAAATGCAGCCCTGGGCCACGGGCATGAGGTCGCCGGCCGGCCTGGGCATGATTGATGGAGAGTTGTTCTATACCGACAACCAAGGTGAATATGTGGGCTCCGGCGGGATCTGGCACGTAACGAAAGGTGCTTTCACCGGCCACCCAGCGGGCTTGAAATGGACGGGCTTGCCTAACTCTCCCCTCAAAGTTACCACCGAGCAATTCAACGCCCTCGTGGATCCGCGCGACGTAAAAGACTCCGCAGGTAAGGCAATAAAGCCGGAGAACGTGGTAAATGAGAAGTTTGTGACGGTGGCCGACGTCAAAAAAGCCATTCCAGGGTTTCGCTCGCAGGCGGTTACGTTGCCCCACACCATTCTAGGGATTTCCAATTCCGAAATTATCAAGATTCCCGATAACACGTTCGGGCCGTTTGCCGGTCAGCTGTTGGTGGGCGACCAGGGCCAAAGCAAAATTATGCGGGTGGTCATGGAAAAAGTAAAAGGCGAGTACCAGGGAGTTGCTTTCGATTTCCGCGGCGACTTTCAGTCGGGCGTGCTGCGGATTGCGTTTGCCCCGGATGGCTCTTTGTTTGTGGGCGAGACGAACCGGGGTTGGGGTTCGGCCGGAGAGGCCAACGCGGGCTTGCAACGTTTGGTCTGGAACAAGAGCATGCCCTTCGAAATGCGGACCATCAGCGCCAGGCCCGATGGTTTTGAAATCGAATTTACGAAACCCGTAGACCGCAAATCGGCGGAAGACCTGGCTTCTTATGCGGTGCAAAGCTTCACGTATAAGTACCACCCCGTTTACGGTAGCCCGCCGGTGAACACCCAAGAACACCAAATCAAGGGCGTGAAAGTATCGGAGGACGGGTTGAAGGCGCGCATCGTAGTGAACAACCTGCGCCAGAACTACATTCACAACATCACCTTGGAAGGCGTGCGCGAAAAAGAGAATTCGTATTCGCTCGTGCACACTACCGCTTTCTACACGCTAAACAATATTCCGGACGGCGAGAAATTGGCGCTCAATCAGGTGAGCACGCGGAACTCCGGCACGGCGTACGGCAAAATTGAAATCCCCACCAAGCTGATGGCCGACCGGTTCAACTTTAAACTAGCCGCCAAAGCCCCGGAAAGCAAGCCCAAAGGCACTACGGCCACCTCCACTCAGAAGACAGGAGCCAAGGCAATGGTTAAAGTCACGCCGGTAGTGAACAAGACGCCTTCGTTGGAACTGGTCAAGCCCTTGCTGGCAAAATACACCTGCTTGGCCTGCCACAACGCAGACAAGCGGCAAGTAGGCCCGGCTTACAAAGAGGTAGCCAAACGCCGCTATACCCCGGAGCAGATTGTGCAGCTCATTCATAATCCCAAACCGCAAAATTGGCCGGAATATGCCACTGAGATGCCCCCCATGCCGCAGGTAAAAAAGGAAGATGCTTTAAAAATTGCTAATTGGATTAATTCTCTGGCGTCTCAGTCCGCATCTTCCGCTAAAAAATAGCTTTGCTATGAATAAGTGGTCTAAGCACTCTTCAGAATAGCTTGCGCAATACCTGCTAACACGTACATTTCTTACGTGTTGCCTGAAAAATTGGTCTCTGAACTTTTACTTTGGAAAGCATGACTTACTTTAAAAAGACGAATGCCATTCTTTCATTCGCCATTAGTGCCACTTTGCTTTTTGTCTGCGCTTTTAAAGCGGACAGCAACTCTGTTAAAGCAGATAATACCTTAACCAAATCAGAGGCAAAGGCCGGTTGGGTATTACTGTTCGACGGCAAATCAATGGAAAATTTCAAGGGCTTTCGGAAAGACGCAGTGCCGGCCTCTTGGCAACTTGAAGACGGCGCTATTGCCTTGACGGGTAAAGGCGGGGGTGATATTGTCACCAAAAACCAGTACGAGAATTATGAGCTTGTCATAGACTGGAAGATTTCAGACGGAGGAAATAGCGGCATTATTTATAACGTGTCGGAAGACCCGCAATACAACGCCACGTACGTGACCGGCCCTGAAATGCAAGTGCTCGATGATTTAAAGCACCCGGACGCTAAAATGGGCAAAAACGGCAACCGCCAAGCCGGTTCTCTATACGATCTAATTCCTTTATCTACAGCGGCTGTTAAGCCTGTGGGCCAGTGGAATACAGCTAAGTTGCTAGTCAACAAAGGACACGTAGAACATTGGCTCAACGGCAAAAAAGTGGTGGAATATCAATTGTTGAGTCCCGAATGGGAAGCAATGGTAAAAGACAGCAAGTTTGCTTCCATGCCAAGCTACGGCCGCATTAAAAAAGGTCATATTGCGTTGCAAGACCACGGCGACAAAGTGTGGTATAAAAACATTAAAATTCGTCAGTTGTAACGGGCACTCATTCGCTATTTTCTCAGAACGCAGCAGATGTTGCAGTGGCTATTTTCGTGGTTGGCGCCACTAGGTTTACCGCAGTGCTACTCAGCACCAAGGCAATGAGGAGGGCTCTTCGGAAGGTAAGTAGGTGCATGACTACGAGAGGAAATGAAGAGCCGCTAGCTTGAGTCGGAATTTGTCGGTCATGCAACTTTTATGGCTTTGCCGCCATGGTGAACGTTAGCTCGCCGCCGTCCATAATAGCTTGGTGCGCCAGAAATGGCCGCGTGAGTTTCTGCCCGTTGAGGCGAGCTTCTTTCACGTACACGTTTTTGTCGCTCTGGTTTTTGACGGTGATGCGGAAGGTTTTGCCGTTCTCCAGGTGCAGGGTGGCACCGTGCAGAGCGGGGCTGCCCAAGGCGTAATCAGCGGAGCCGGGCGCGACGGGGTAGAATCCCAGGACCGAAAACAGGTACCAAGCACTCATCTGGCCGCAGTCGTCGTTGCCGCCGAGGCCGTCGGGGGTGGGGCGGTACATTTTGGGCAGAATCATGCGCACGCGGGCCTGGGTTTTCCAGGGCTGCGCGGTCCAGTTGTAGAGGTAGGCGGCGTGGTGGGCGGGCTCGTTGCCGTGCACGTAGTTGCCGATGATGCCTTCCCGGGTGATATCCTCGGTTTCGGCGAAAAACTTATCGGGCAAGTTCATCGTGAACAAGGAATCTAGGTGCTCTACGAAGCGCTTTTGGCCCCCCATGGTGGTGATGAGCGCCGCCGGGTCCTGGGGTACGTAGAGGCTGTAGTTCCAGGCGTTGCCCTCGATGAAGCCTTGGTTGTGGGTGCTCAGCACGTCAAACTCCTTGCGGAAAGTGCCATCTGAGAGCTTGGGGCGCATGAAGCCGATGCGCTTATCATACACGTTCTGCCAGTTCTGGGCGCGTTTGCTGAACTCCTGGTAGATGTCCTGCCGGCCTAATTTCCGCGCGGCCTGGGCAATGCACCAGTCATCGTAGGCGTATTCCAGCGTTTTCGACACCGATGAGCCGCTCTTGTCTTCGGGCACGTAGCCCAGCCGCAAGTAGTCGCCGATGCCGTCGTACCACTGCTGGCGGGCGGTGGTCACGCAGGCGTCGAGGGCCTTGTTGGCATCAAAAGGAGCATTGCCCTTCACGATGGCATCGGCAATGACAGGCACGCTGTGGTAGCCAATCATGCACCAGTTCTCGTTGGCGTGGTGACTCCAAACGGGCAGCATGTGCTCCACACTCTGGTCGAAGTGGGCCAGCATAGATTGCACCATGTCGGCGTTGCGTTTGGGCTGGAGCAGGTTGAAGAGCGGATGCAGGGCGCGGTACGTGTCCCAGAGCGAGAAGGTGGAGTAATTGGTGAAGCCCTCAGCTTGGTGCATGTTCTGGTCAAGGCCGCGGTACTGCCCGTCGGCGTCCATGTAGGTGGTCGGGCTCAAGAAGGCATGGTACATGGCGGTGTAGAAGTTCTCCTTGTCTACCTTATTCGGCGACTCTACTACCACCTTGCTTAGCTCCTGCTGCCAGAGCTGCTGAGCCTGCGCTTTCACCTTGTCGAAATCCCAACCGGGTGCTTCGGCGCGCAGGTTCTGCAAGGCGCCGGCCGTGCTCACCGGCGAAATAGCCATTTTGAGCTTGATCTTTTCGTTGGCTTGGGTCTGGAAGTCGAAGTACAGGCGGAGCTGCTCGCCGGCCAAATCAGGGAAGTTCTTGCTCTGATCGAACCGGCCCCAAAAGCCGCGGTACACCTGCTTGGGCGAATAATTGCGGCTGCCGTACTGCCGGAAGGGCTTCGAAAACTGGAGGGCAAAATACAGCGTGCGGGTGCGGCCCCAGCCATGGGTCTGGCGGTAGCCGGTCACGAGCGAATCGTTTTCCACCCGCACAAACGTCCAGACGTTTTTATCGGGGTAGTTGTAGATGCCCGCCATCAAATCCAGGATGATGTGGGCTTGGTCGGACTGCGGAAACGTGTACTGGTGGAAGCCCACCCGGTTGGTGGCCGTTAGCTCGGCCAGGATGTTGTGGTCTTCCAACTTCACCTTATAGTAGCCGGGCTCGGCCACTTCGGTGCTGTGGGAATAAGCGGAGCGGTAGCCATGTTGGGGTTGCGTGGCCGTGCCGGGGTTGAGTTGCAAGGGGCCGGTAGTGGGCATCACCAGAAAGTCGCCGAGGTCGGAGTGGCCGGTGCCGCTGAAGTGCGTGTGGCTGAAGCCGACGATGGTTTTGTCGGCGTATTGGTAGCCGGCGCAATACTTGTACACGTCGGGGTTGTACTTGCCGTTCTGCTCGTAGCTGAGCGTGTCGGTATCGGGCGAGAGCTGCACCATCCCGAAAGGCACCGTAGCGCCCGGAAACGTGTGCCCCATCTTGGCTGTCCCTACAATGGGGTGGGCATATTGCACCAGGTTTTCAGTGGGCTTGGCCTTTTGAGCAAGCGTTGATAAGGACGTGAAGAGTAGAGCAATAGTGTAGAACAGGTAGCGCATCAAGTTGGGGAACGGGATATTGGGAAAAGTAACCGTGGCGAATGGGGTGCTCTCGCCGGCGGTAAGTTGTCTTACAATTCAACTATCATTCCGACGCAGGAGGTATCTGGTTCGAGC
>NZ_CAXTBM010000027.1:28260-46424 GCF_964242765.1 uncultured Hymenobacter sp. | reverse complement strand
CCGTTGAACGGTTCCACTCAGATTCCTTCTGCGTCGGAATGACAGTTGAATTTTTAAGGCGCAGCTAGTCAATTACGCTAGGGTTTCTCGCTCATTTGCTTTTCCAGCATTTTGATAAAGTAGCCGCCCACCACCGAGCGGGCCTGAAAGCCGACCTGCTTGGCATCGGTGGTTTCGTGCCAGTCGGTGAGCGGCACGCGGGTGGGCGAGTCGTTGGCGAACTGCCAGATGGGCTTCACCAGAGCCTGAAAGTCGGCCGGCTTATCGGCCATGGTGGCGGTCCACATAATCCAGTCCGACTTGGTGTAGGTTTTGCGGCTGTCCAGCGGCAGGCCGTAGCGCTGTTGCTTGGCTAGGTAATACGTCATTTCCTGCTGGGCCACTTCTTTCGGGAATATGTTCAGGCCCAGCAGCTTATCCCAGACAATATTATACTTCTGGCTCCACGAACCGGGCGTTTTGTCGAACGTCAAAGCGTAGTGGTCGCCGGTGGTGGACATCGCCACCCAGCGCTTGGCGTAGTCGCGAGCCAGGGCGGTGTACTCGTCGGCCGTTTTCTGGTCGCCGAGCTGCCGCGCCATCTGCCCGTAGCAGGCAATGCCCATAATGGCCTTGGCCGACAAGTTGGCGTTGCGGGCCAGGTGGCCGGCGAAGTCGTCGGTGCAGAGCTGATTGGCGGGGTCCAGCCCGTCGCGCTTCAGGAAGCCTACCCACTTGGTGAGCGTGGGCCAATGCTCGCGGGCGAAGTCGGGCTTGCCATCCATCTTGACGACGGCAGCCGTGATAATCAGCATGTTACCCGCTTCTTCCACCGGCATGTCCTCGCCGTAGGTCTGGCCATTGGCCCGCGGGTAAGTCCCGATGTCGTGGGCGGGAAATTCTTTTTTCCACCGCCCCGACTCGCTGTACTCGAAGATGAAGCGCAGTAGGCCTTTGGCCAACTCGTTGTTGTAGAGCAAAAACAAAGGCGCCGACGGGTAAGTTATATCCACCGTGCCGATGGAGCCGTTGGAAAAGTTTTCCTTGGAAAGGAATAGCACTTCCCCCTTCGGCCCCGCCACAATTTTGTGGGCGGCAATAGCCTGGCGATACGCCAATTGACACAAGTCGGCATACTGTTGCCCGCCAGCGGCCTGGGCGTCGGCGTAAAGCTTTTTGTCGAAAGTCGTGGATTTTTGGCGCAGGCGGGTGTAGTCGGCTTCGGCGGCTTGCAGGGTTTTGGGCATGGTGGTGGCCGGGTCGCGCCGCCACCAGCCGCGCAGGTTCTGCCCGAAGTACTGCACCGAATACTGGTCGTCGTAGCCCAGCAGCACGTGCCGCTCCGTGGGCTTGCTGACCGAGCCCAGGTCGAGCACCGTAGCCAAGGCTACGCGTTGGGCCTGCCCGCTCAGGGGCTTGGTGTTAGCGGTGAGAGTGCCGGTTTTGGTGAACGTATTTTTCAGGGCTTGCGGCTCACCCGCCGCCAGCCGGGCGGGCGCCGGTGCCGCTAGGTAGGCGTGGCCCCAATCGATGCGCACATTGTCGCCGGCCTTGGCCAGAACGGGCTGGGCGGTGGTACCCACGGCCTGCCAGACCAGGGTGCCCGCGTTGCCGGCCTGGGTCGTGACGGGCTGGTACGTTGTGTTGGTGGCCATGCTGCCGCTTTCTGTCAGCAGCACCTGGACCGGATGGGCCTTGCCATCGGTGGAAGTAGCCCCAAACGTAACGTAGCTCACGGGCCGGGCTACGGTTTCCAACTCATCGAGCAGCAGCGGCGAGAGAAAGTTGACGGTCAATTGCACCGGACCGGCCACAAACTGGTAAGTAGTTTGGGTAGCCGTAACCGCGACGCTGGTTTGGCGGGCGGTAGGCGTAACAGGTACCGGCAAGACTTCGTACAGGCCCGCATCGAGGTACTCACCACCCATAGGACTGTTGCAGTGCATGGCCAGTACGTTCTCCCCTTTGCGCAGCGCTTGGCGCGCCGTTTCGGGCACATCGAAATACTCGTAGCTGTTGTTCCAGCGGGGCTGTTGCACCAGTAGCACTCCATTCAGATACACTTCCACCGCGTCGTCGTGCCACATGTAGAGGCGCAGCTTGCCGGTCGTGGCGGGATTGGCGACGGTTACGCGCCGGCGCACCCACACGTCGCCCTCGGTCCAGGTCGTCCCTTGCCGGTCTTTTTGGTCGGTGAAAGGTGCAGGACCCGTTTTCCAGTTCGTCGCCGCAAAATCGGGTTTTTCCCAGCCGGCCGCCGGAGCAGTGAGCGTGTATTGAGCGGTGTAAGCCTGCTCCTGCACGGTGGGGATGAGGGCGCGGTACTGGGGAGCCGCCTGGCCCAGAAACTGATACACCTTGCCATCGACGCGGACCACGCCCTCCAGCGCCTGGGGTGCACCAGTCCAGTGCCGGGTGGGCGCGGCCGTTAGCGTGTCGTTGAAAGTCCACAAGCTAAAATACGGGTCGTGGGTGATGAGCGGATAAGCCGGCGGGCGGAGCGTTTGGGCCAGCAGGCTGCCGACGCTGAGTGCCGCAGCAAACAAGAGAGCTAAGGGTTTTTTCATGCTGATGGGAATTAGGAAAAGAAGAAGGCTGGGTGTGCAGAGGAGCGGCAAGGCGGTCAAGGCCGATAAATCAAATTACCTATTTATTTCAAGGCCTGAGCCTCCACTCCTGCCGCCGTAATCTTCACCGGTTTTATAAGGCCTTGCGCGTCGAAGTAAAGGCGGTCGATGCAGGTAACCCGGTGGTTGCCATCGGTTTCGGTGAGGGGCCGGCGGTGATAAACGATATACCAGATGTCTTTGCCCGGAACCTGAATCACGGAGTGATGCCCAGCCCCGGTAGCTACCTCGGGGTCTTGCTTCAGTATTTTGTCGACCCGCTTGAAGGGGCCAAGCGGAGAATCGGCTATGGCATAGGCCACCGAATAATTAGGGCCGGTCCACCCGCCTTCCGACCACATGAAGTAGTACTTGCCGTCTTTCCGAAACATAAAGGGGCCTTCCACATAGCCTTGCGGCGTGATTTCCCGGAAAGTGGTGCCATCGGCAAAGGGCACGAAACCCGTGAAATCGTCTTTCAGCCGCGCAATATTGCAGTGCGACCAGCCCCCGTAAATCATGTAGTACGTCCCGTCCTTGTCCTGGAACACAAACTGGTCGATGGGTTGGGCACCGTTGTGAATCTGCCCGATCAGGGGCTTGCCCAAGTAGTCGGTGAACGGCCCTTCTGGGCGGTCGGCCACGGCCACGCCAATCCCGCCTATTTCGCCTTCGTGCACGTCGTTGGCGCTGAAAAAGAGGAAGTACTTGTCTTTTTTCTTGATAATGGACGGCGCCCACATGGCTTTGCGGGCCCATTTGACGCGCGCCGTATCCACGATTTGCGGGTGCTTGGTCCAGTTAACTAAGTCAGGCGACGAAAAGGCGTCTAGGTGGACCTGTTGCTCATACTTAGCCGAGTAGGTAGGGTAAATCCAGTATTTGTTGTCGAATATAATGCCCTCTGGGTCGGCGTACCAGCCCGGAAATACGGGGTTACCGGCCTTTGCCGAAGTAGCCGTCGTCGTTGTTTTAGTGGCGGCTGTTTTGCGGGCGGTAGTAGCCGTTTGGGCGAAAGCCGCCGGCGCAACCAGAACACTTGCTGAAGCGGCAGTTAGAAGTAGAAGGAGTTGTTTCATGGGGAATTTAGTGGGGCGTTACCTTCATCATCAATGTTGTTCGGGCTTGAAGCGGCAGCAAAGTTCAAAAGCCAACCGCGTAAACTTCCCCGCTCCTGCTTGCCTGCCGACTGTCGGGCTTTCAATTCAGCGTCCCTAGCCGTACACTACCTCACGCCAACAGTTGCGGCTTTTCCTGATAGGTTTTCCACAGAAACTCCCCGAAAATCGTGTTAGCCCAAGCAAACCAGGCGCGGCTGAATTTAGCCGCGTCGTCTTTGTGGAAGGATTCGTGCATGTAGCCGGTGCCGGCGTGCGTGGTTTTGAGGTGCTGCACGCAGGTGCGAATTTCAGCGTCGTTGGTGCTGGTCAGGCCGCGCATAGTAATGGCAATCGGCCAAATCATATTCTGCCCCACGTGTGGCCCGCCTATACCCTCGGCGGCTTTGCCTGCAAAGAAGAACGGATTAGCCGTTGAAAGCAGAAACTTGCGGGTATTCTGGTAAACGGGGTCCGAGGCCGGCACTGCCCCCAGATAAGGCAACGACAGCAGACTAGGCACGTTTGCATCATCCATCAGCACCTGGCTCCCGAAGCCATCCACCTCGTAGGCGTAAATTTTGCCGTGCTGGGGGTGGTTGACAACCGCGTGCTGGCGCAGGGCGGCCTCTACCTCGTTGGCCAGGGCCGTTAGCTCCTGCGCGGTTTTAGCGTCTTTGGCTAGGGTGGTCATCATCTCGCCGGCTTGGCGCAAGCTCACCACGGCGAAGAAATTGCTGGGCACCAGAAACGAGTAAAGCGTGGCATCGTCGCTGGGGCGAAAAGACGAGCAAATGAGCCCGACCGGTTGCACCGGATAGCCGTAGCCGCTCATGGGTTGGGTATCGGTGGCGGTGGCCGTTTCGCGCTGAAACTTGTAGGGACCAAGCCCAGTTTTGCGCTGCTGCTCCCGAAACGTTTGCAGCGTCGTGCGGATGGCCTGCTGCCACTGCGCGTCGAAGGGTTGGGGGTCGTTGGTTTTCTTCCAGTAGTGGTACGCCAGCCGGATGGGGTAGCACAGCGAGTCGATTTCCCACTTCCGCTCGTGCACGCCGGGCTGCATCTTGGTCCGGTCCGATTTCCACTCTCCCACCTTGGTATCGTCGCCGTAGAAAGCGTTGGCGTACGGGTCCTTGTTGATGCACCGGGTTTGGCGGTTGATGACGCCCGCCACCAACTGCCGCAGCTCTGTATCCTTGTCGATGAAATTCAGATAAGGCCACACCTGGGCCGAACTGTCGCGCAGCCACATGGCGTCGATGTCGCCGGTGATGACGTAGGTATCGGGGCGTCCCTGTTGGTTGGCGTACGTGACGGTGGTATCGAGCGTGCTCGGAAAGCAGTTGTTAAATAGCCAACCCAACTCCGGGTCTTTCACTTTCTTTTGAAATTCCGTAATGGCCGCCTCTACGAAGCGGCTGCGAAACCGCCGCTTTTCCGCCGCCGGGCGCACCACCGGAAAAGCCGGCGCCGCCCCGGCAAAGGAATACTGCGGGAAGAATACGCTGCTGGTTAGCAGCGAGAAGCTCTGAACAAAGGCTCGACGGTTCATAGAAAGAGTGGGTGGGCATGTTGAAGGGTCGTTCTGCTGGTGGCCTCACCCCCCGGCCCCCTCTCCAAAGGGAGAGGGGGAGCCAGACAACACACTCCTGCTTTGCCTTAGGTTGACTACTTGGATGCTAGTTTATGGAAAAAGCCCGTCATGCTCGATCTGACGTCCGTAGGTTGAAGCATCTCGCGTGCTGACGTTGCCAAGGTGACTGTCATGCTCGATCTGGCGTCCGCGCAGTCGAAGCATCTCTACCGCTTCGTTGCGCAGGCATCAAAAGCTAGTTTGGCGGTAGAGATGCTTCGGCAAGCTCAGCATGACGGGCTCTTTTGGGAAATTTCCTGGTTACAAAGACTATTTGTTGCCTCGCCAAAGCAAGCTTCGCGCTATTTTGCTTTCGACATGGAGAAGGGCGCGGCGTCGGCTTTTGTACCGCGGCTTTTGTTGGGCGTGGCGCTCATGTCGAAACCAAGGGTGGCGCCTTGCAGCAGCTCTTGGTGGCTAAGCCAGTTCTTCTCGTAGGGTTTGCCGTTGAGCGTTAGCTGCTGCACGTATCGGTTGGTGGCCGAATTCTGGGGCGCATTTAGCACGATATCTTTGCCGGAGGGTAGGTGCAACGTGGCTTTCGGGAACAGCGGCGCACCCAGCACGTACTGGTCGGTGCCGGGGCAGACGGGGTAGAAGCCCAGGGCCGAAAACACGTACCAGGCCGAGGTTTGGCCGTTGTCTTCGTCGCCGCAGTAGCCATCGGCAGTCGGCAAGTACATGCGGTTCATCGTTTCGCGCACCCAATACTGCGTTTTCCAGGGCTGACCGGCGTAGTTGTAGAGGTAAATCATGTGCTGGATGGGCTGGTTGCCGTGGGCATAGTTGCCCATGTTGGCAATCTGCATTTCCCGGATTTCGTGAATCGTGGAGCCGTAGTACGAATCGTCGAACACCGGCGGAACGGTAAAGACGGTGTCCAGGGTAGCCACGAATTTCTGCTTGCCCCCCATCAAATCCACCAGACCCTGCACATCGTGAAACACCGACCAGGTGTAGTGCCAAGCGTTACCTTCGGTGAAAGCGTCGCCCCACTTATACGGGCTGAACGGCGTCTGGAATTTGCCATCCTGGTTTTTGCCCCGCATCAGGCCCGTTTGCTTATCAAACAAGTTGCGGTAGTTCTGGCTGCGCTTGGCGTAGAGGTTGATTTCTTTTTTAGGCCGGTTCAAGGCCTTAGCCAGCTGATAAATCGTGAAGTCGTCGTAGGCGTATTCCAGGGTGCGGGCCGCGTTTTCGTTGATCTTCACGTCGTAGGGCACGTAGCCGAGCTTGTTGTAGTACTCCACCCCGGCCCGGCCCACGGCCGGCATGGGCCCGGCGTTGTTGGCGCCGTGCGTCAGCGCCTCGTAGAGCACGTTCATGTCCTGGCCCCGGATGCCCTTCAAATACGCATCGGCCACCACGGAAGCGGAGTTGTTGCCCACCATCACGTTGCGCAAACCGGGGCTGGCCCACTCCGGCAGCCAGCCGCTTTCCCGGTAGTCGTTGGCCAAGCCCTGCTGTATTTCGGTGTTTACGTCCGGGTAAAGCAGGTTCAGGAACGGAAACAGCGCCCGGAACGTGTCCCAAAAGCCGGTATCGGTGTACATAAAGCCCGGCAGCACTTGCCCGTTGAACGGACTGTAGTGCACAGTTTTGCCCGCTGCGTCCACCTCGTAGAGCTTGCGCGGAAACAACAGGGAGCGGTACAGACAGGAATAGAACGTGCGCCGCTGATCGGCGGTGCCGCCTTCGATATCAATGCGGCCCAAGGCCTTGTTCCAGGTGGCCCGGCCCTGCTGGCGCACCGCCTCGAAGTCCCGGTCCCCGATTTCCTTCAGGTTCAACTCTGCCTGTTCCGGACTAATAAACGACGACGCCACCCGCGCCTGCACTTGTTCGCCCTTGCGGGTTTTAAACCCAACCACAGCCCCGGCATGGTTGGCCGTCGCCTCCAAGCCGCTGGCCACTTGTTGGTCCTGGTAGATAACCGTGCTGGTGAAGGCGTGGTCGAACTCGATGACGAAGTAATTCTTGAAGTTTTTGGGTACGCCGCCGCTGTTGCGCGTAGTGTAGCCGATAATCTTGCGCTGCTCGGGCAGCATCTTCACGTACGACCCCTTATCCAAGGCGTCGATAACTACGTAGGCACTATCGGTCTGGGGAAAGGTGAAGCGGAAACGGGCGGCGCGCTCGGTGGGCGTTATTTCCGTCGTCACGTCGTGGTCGGCCAAATACACGCGGTAGTAGTTGGGCTCAACCACCTCGGCTTTGTGCGAAAACCAACTGGCCCGCGCATCCTCGGCAAACACCCGCTGACCGGTGATGGGCATGAGGGCAAACTGGCCGTAGTCGTTCATCCAGGGCGAGGGCTGATGCGTCTGCTTGAAGCCCCGAATCTTGTCGGCCGAGTACTGGTAGGCCCAGCCGTTGCCCATTTTGCCGGTTTGCGGCATCCAAAAGTTCATGCCCCAGGGCATAGCAATGGCCGGATAGGTGTTGCCATTGGAAAGGCTAGGCTTGGAATCGGTGCCGATGAGCGGGTCCACCCACTGCACGGGGTCTTTGTCGGGAGCCGCAACTTGCGCTAGGGCACAGGTGCTTGCTAGCAGACACAAGGCGGTAAGAAAAGGAAGAGGTCGAGGCATTCAGTTGGGGGAAGGGAGAAAATCGAACGAAGAAAAGATTATCAAATTTCAAGTTCACTAGGGCAGAAATTACTGCGCAATAAGCTCAGGGTGAAAAATACCGGAAGCTTATTTCTTATTACAGTTCAGCAGAGGCTGGAATTGTTTATATCCAACCTCTGCTGAAGCATTTGCAATAAAAATGAACGTCAGGCCGGATGCGGCAGGTGGGTGGCAGAAATTCCCGTAACTCCCGCCCAGCGCGTTACGCACCCGACCATGACGTTCAACTGCCTACCACCCCGGATTCTGGGTGAGTTGCTTGTTGTTGTTGATTTCCGCCGACGGGATACCCCACAGCAGATACTTTTCCTGGAAGGCCGGGCCTACCTCAGCTTTAAAGCCCACCACGTCCACGAAGCGGTTGCCCACTACGTCGTAGGTTTTGCGGGTGCGCTGAATGTCGAAGTAGGCTTTGTTTTCGTAGGCCAGCTCGTGGTAGCGCTCCTTCCACACCGCTTCGCGAAACTGCGCTTGGCTTAGGCCACTGAGGGCGGGCAGCTTGGCCCGGCTGCGGATAGCATTGATTTGAGCGTATGCTTTAGGCGTGGCGGCGCTGGCTTCGTTGATGGCCTCGGCATAAATCAGCATCACCTCCGGCATCCGCAGTAGGGTCCAGTTTTCGTCGTTCACGCCGTTGCCGAGGGCACTTTCCACGTGGAAATACTTGTAGAGCGCCTGCGCGCCAAAATTGACGGTCTGCCCAGGAGTTTTGATGGAGGCATACTTCGAAAAGTAGAACTGCTGTTCCTGAGCCCGCAGGTCGCCCGGCTCGTGCGTGGCGTAGAACCCGGGCGTGGGTATAACGGCCCCAAACTCGTCGTTGTACTTTGAAATACCCACGAAATATGGGATTACCAGCGCACTGATAGCATTGGTAGTGATGCCAAAGCCATACTGCGCCTGCAAAATAAACTCGCCTTGGTTTTTATCGGCGTTGTTGTGCAGTGAAGCGTAGTTTGCGAACAGTGGGTAACTGCCGGCATCAATCACCTCGGCGGCTTTGTTGGCCGCCAGCTGATAGTTGGCCTTAATCTGGAGGGGGTAGCCTGCTGTGGTCAGGTATACGCTCGCCAGCAGCGACTTCACCGCCCCCAACGAAACGCGCCCCGTTCGGTCCACGGCGGGCAGGCCCGCCGCCTCTGCAGCTTGCAAATCACTGATAATCAAATTATATACTTCCTGTTGGGAAGCACGCACCGGGTAGAGGTCGGGGCTTGTGGCATTGACGGGCAGGGTGATCAGAGGGACATCCCCGTAGAGCCGCACCAAATGATAGTAGAGAAACGCCCGGATGAAAAGGGCCTCGCCCAAGAGCGCCGTTTTCCGGCTTTCATCCATCGTAACGGCCGGAATCCGGGCAATGGCTAGGTTAGCCGCCCCAATGCCGTTGTACGCGTTGTTCCAAACCGAAGAGAAGTACGGGTTGGCCGGGTCGATGCTCTGGTTGATGAGTTGGTTGTTGTTGAAGCTCTGCCCCAGCGTGGTGGCGTGCAAAGCCATCAGCTCCAGGCCCACCCATACTTCCTCGCCGTAGCCGGTAGACGCATTGAGCAGCCGCAGCCGGTTGTAGAGGCCGTCTACGGCCGCCTGGGCCTGGGTGGCATTGGCGAAGTAGTTGTCCTGCGTTAGGTTGGAGCGGTTATCTTCTTCCAAAAAATCCTGGCAGCCGCTAGCAGCTGCTAGCAAGGTGGCGCACAGAGCCACCTTGCGGAATTGTCGAATGATGAAGGACATATAAAAAGCTGGTGGGGAGTGGGATTAAAAAGAAACGTTCAGGCCAGCCGTGAGAGTCCGGGCCTTGGGGTAGTCGAAAAACTGAATCCCCTGAGCAAAGCTGTTGCGGGCATTTCCTGCATCGTATGCCGCGTCGTAAGTGGACGTTTCCGGGTCGTAACCGGTGTATTTGGTGCGCAGGAAAAAGTTCTGCGCTGACACGTACAGGCGCAGCCGGCTGAGCTTGATCGACTCCAGCAGGGTAGTCGGAAAAGTGTAGCCCAGCACCAGGTTGCGTCCCCGGATAAAGGAGCCATCTTCCACCTTATAAGAATCGATGCGGCTCTGGTAGCCGTTGATAGCCAGGTAAGTTGGGCGCACTTGCCCAATGCTGGTGTTCTGGTTTTCCGGCGTCCAGGCATCAGTTACGGCGCGGGTGAAGCTGTTGGCCTGTCCGGTCCGGTCGAGGGCGGAGTGGTGCGTTAGGTTCATCACATCGTTGCCGTACGAGAACTGCAAATCCACTATCAGGTCCACGTTGCGGTAGCGGAAGGTGTTGCTGAAGGTGCCGAAGCCCGTCGCAATGCCTTTGCCCAACACCACCCGGTCTAAGTCGTTGATCTGGCCGTCGTTGTTTTGATCCTTGAACTTCAAATCGCCGGGTAAGCGGCTATACCGGACGGCTTCGTCGGCCTCCTCCGTGCTCCAGGTACCTTGCCGCTCCAGCCCGAAGAATGCGCCCACTGGCTGGCCAATGCGCAATACGTTGGTTTCGTTGAGGAAATTAGGCCCGGGGAAGATGTCGTCGCCCGCTTCGCCTAGCTGCAACACCTCGTTTTTGAGGAATGAAATGTTGAAAATAGTCGACCAAGTGAAGTCTTTGCTGTCCACGTTCACCGTGTTCAGCCCCAGTTCCAGCCCCCGGTTGCGAATACTGCCGATATTCTTGGTAATGGAAGCGAAACCGCTGGAGCGGGGCACCGGCGCCCCCAAAATGAGGTCGGTGGTGGTACGCTGGTACACGTCGGCCTCGAAGCTCACCCGGTTTTTCCATAAGCTCAGGTTCAACCCCAGGTCGTACTGGCTGGCCTTCTCCCAAACCAAGTTCGGGTTGCTGAGCGTACTGATGGTGGTGCCGCCCGTCCGGACGCCATTGAAAATGTAGCTGTTAGTTCCTAGCAACGCTTGCGACCGGTAGCTGGGGAAGTTGCTGTTGCCCGTCTGGCCATAGCCAAAGCGTAGTTTCAAATCGGAAATAATGGCGTTGTCGGCCAAAAACGATTCCTGCGAAATGCGCCAGGCAACGGCGGCGGAAGGGAAATAGCCCCACTTTTTATCTGGTCCAAAGTTGGAAGCTCCATCGGCGCGCAACGTGGCCGTCAGCAGGTAGCGCTCCATAAAGCCGTAGTTGGCCCGCCCGAAAAAGGACAGGTTTTGTCGGGCGTCGAAGGTAGAAGTAGGCACGGAAGGCGTGGCGCCTGCTCCCAGATTATAGTAGAGGTAGCTGTTGTCGGCTATGCTGCGGTTTTCGGCATATTGATCGAGGTAGCGGTAGCGCCGCATATCGGTACCCGCTACCACGTTCAGCGAGTGTACATCCCCAAAAGTCTTGGCATACGTGACGTAGTTCTGCCACTGTATATTCTTGCGGTCGACGGAGAGGACGCCGGCCACATTCTGCGTACCGGCCCGCAACTGCACCAAGTTGCTGCTGAAGTTTGGATTGAGTTGAGACGACGTATTAGCCCCGAGCACCGTGCGAAAATCTAGGCCCGGCAGGATCGTGAAGTTGGCGAACACATTACCCGCGAATACCTGGTTGCGCGTGATTTGCACATCCTCGCGGGTTAGCGCCACTGGGTTGTCGCCACCCTCCATGTCGGGGTAGTCTTGGCGCTTGCCATACGTGCCACCTGGGCCTGGGTACTGAATGGGTACGATGGGAATCATCTCAATCATCATGCGCGGGATGTTGTTGCCGCCCACGTTGTTGTTGCCGATTCGGTCTTCGATGTTGCTATAGTTCAGGGTAGCCCCAATTTTAAGCCAAGTCTTCACTTGGTTGTCTACCACCAAACGGCCCGAATAGCGTTTCTGATAGGTGTTGCGGATGATACCGTCGGCATCCGTATAGTTCAGAAACAGGCCGTAGGTGGTTTGGTCGCCCCCACCGGAAAACGACAGATTGTGGCTCTGCGAAACAGCTGTTTGGGTTGTTTCTTTCTGCCAATCCACGTCGTAGAGCGGATTTAGTTGCTCATCAAATAGCCGCTTAGGGTCATTGGGGTTGGCTAATGCCCGCCGCTTAATGCTGGGGTCGCGGGCCGCATACTTACCCGTGGCCCATCCCGCAGGGTCAAACTTCTGCACGTTCTGGTAGGCTACGTCCTCGGCAGCCAGAAACTCGCGCGCGTTGAGCACGTCCAGCTTGCGGGCAAGTTTGCTCACACTCACGTAGTTGTCGTAGCTTACTTGTCCTCCCTTGCGGCCGCGCTTGGTGGTAATCAGGATAACCCCGGCGCTGGCCTGCGCCCCGTAGATGGCCGTAGCCGAAGCGTCTTTCAAAACTTCAATACTCTCGATGTCGGCTGGGTTCAGCGTGGCAATGCCCTGCTCCCAAAATACACCGTCTACCACGTACAACGGGTTGTTGCTGGCACTAATAGACGAGTAGCCCCGAATTCGGATGTTGGGGTTGCCACCCGGCTGGCCCGAGTTTACCGCGACGTTGACGCCCGCTACGCGGCCTTGCAGGCTCTGGGCCACGTTCACGACGGGGCGCTCCAGAATTTCACTGCTCTTCACGCTGCCCACCGCGCCCGTTAGGTCGGAGCGGCGCTGCGTACCATAGCCCACTACCACCACTTCCTCTAGTGCTTTGTTGTCGGTTACCAGCTTGATGGTAAGCGTGGTACGGCCACCAATCGAAATTTCCTGGGCTACGAAGCCAATAGAAGAAACCACTAAGGTTTCGTTGCCGGTAGGTACGGTCAGCGAGAAGTTGCCTTCCACGTCGGTGCTAGCACCTAAGCCCGTGGCGCCTTTCACAATGATGGTGGCGCCGGGTAGGGCCCCGCCCTTTTCGTCGGTTACCCGTCCTTGCACCGTTACCTCGATGCGGCCGCGCGTAGCAGCGGCGGTCTTGCTAGCAGAGGCTTGCACGGGAGGCGGGACTATCACCGCGCCTAGCGCAAGCAGTGATAAGCCCCACGAGTTTCTCTTTGATAAAAAACTTGACATAAAGCAGGGGTTAGAAGTGGGAATTGAAGAAAGCAGGCAATGAAAAAAAGCTAAGCAGGCAAGCCGGAACCGGCTATTTATGGTCAAGAAGCGACGCAATACGACTTAAACGTTTTAGCAAAAAATCACCTATCACTCGTCTCAATCTGCCCGATTAGAACAATTGATAAAGAGGAACTTACAGCAAGCGAACAACTTGGCGCGCAACCATCAGCGCGCAAGGCCAGAAAGTGGAAGTAGCGGTCAGATCCTCTCAAAAGGCCGCTGACGCACTAGTAATAACTATATAGGCAGGTAAGACGCAACTAACGGGGTAAGCACGCCCTACCACGGAACGACTTTCGCAACAACACAATAGGCTGATCAGGCAGCAATGTATTGGAATAATATATTCTAAGGGAGAATTACTTGAATTTATTTCACTTTACGAAAGCTAAATCATTTTAGCATATTTGCCCAGAGCCCTCTGCTACCTGTTGGCTAGCCCTCTAAAGCAGTTCGAGAGCGTTGTTCTGCTTTTAGCAGTTAGCCTGACGCGGTGAGCCACTGAATTGTCACGCCTCTTCTTTCACTCTTAATCCCATCCGCATGCTCCACTTTCTCTTTCTTTGGCGCTTAGCGGCGCCACTACGCCGGAGCCTACTTGTAGGCCTCTGCTTGTTGATCGGGGCCGTTCAGGCTTCAGCGCAGCACCTCACCGCGGCCGTTGACCCCATGATTGGCACGGGTGGGCACGGGCACGTTTTTCTGGGGGCTAACGTGCCATTCGGAGCCGTGCAACTCGGGCCGCAGAACATCTTTAAAGGGTGGGATTGGTGTTCGGGCTACCACTACTCCGACAGCTTGCTCATCGGCTTTTCGCACACCCACCTCAGCGGCACTGGCGCCTCGGACCTCGGCGACGTGCTTATCATGCCGTATACGGGTCCTCTCAAAACCGACAAGGGCCAGCAGAAAGCGCCCCACCAGGGCTACCTCTCGCGCTACTCGCATCAGCGCGAAATTGCCAAGCCCGGCTACTACGCCGTAACCCTGGACGACTACGGCATCCGGGTCGAGCTAACCAGCACCGAGCGAGTAGGCTTTCACCGGTACACTTTCCCGGCGGGCGGCAAGGAAGCCCACGTCATCATCGACCTCAAAGAAGGAATCGACGACAAAGCCACCGATACGCACATCGAGCAAGTTGACCCGCAGACGTTTGTGGGCTACCGGTTTTCCAAGGGCTGGGCCAACGACCAGCGCCTGTACTTCGCTATCAAGACCTCGGTGCCGGTGCCCCAGTTTGCCGTGTACGAGGAAGCGCAGCAGCTCCCGGGCAAATCGGGCCAGGGGAAAGCCATCAAGGGCCTATTCAACTTCGCGAAGGCCCCGGCTACATTTCAAATGAGAGTTGGCATTTCGCCGGTTAGCTCAAAAAATGCGCTGGCGAATATTGCGGCGGAAATTCCCGGCTGGAACTTCGCGGCGGTGCAGCAAGCGGCCGACGAGAAGTGGAACCGGGAGCTAAGCAAAGTAACCATCGAAACCAAGGACCCGGCGGCCCGGCGCATCTTCTACACCGCCATGTACCACGCTTTTTTCGCGCCCGCCCTCTTCAACGATACCAACAACGATTACCGGGGCACCGACAAGAAAGTGTACGCCAAGGCGCCGTTCGTTAACTACACCACCTTTTCGCTCTGGGATACCTACCGCACCGCGCACTCGCTGTTCCTGCTAACTCAGCCCGAACGGGTCGGGGACATGATGCACTCGATGCTGGCCATCCACGAGCAGCAGGGCAAGCTGCCTATCTGGCACCTGACGGGCAGTGAAACCAACACCATGGTAGGCTACAGCGCCGTGCCGGCCCTGGCCGAAGCCTATCTTAAAGGCACGCCTGGCCTCGACGGTTCGCGGGTGCTGGCTGCCATGAAAGCCTCCAGCACCCGCGACGATCAGGGCGTGCGCTACCTAAAAGCTACAGGCTTCATACCGGCCGACAAGGAAAGCG
This sequence comes from uncultured Hymenobacter sp., assembly GCF_964242765.1. Lineage (NCBI taxonomy): Bacteria > Pseudomonadati > Bacteroidota > Cytophagia > Cytophagales > Hymenobacteraceae > Hymenobacter > uncultured Hymenobacter sp. The sequence continues at coordinate 31,527 of NZ_CAXTBM010000027.1, read as the reverse complement.
AGTCGGTAGCTAAGGCGCTGGAATATGCTATTGATGATTGGAGCATCGCGCAGGTAGCTAAAAAGCTGGGGCAGCAAGCCGACTACAAAACGTATACCGAGCGGGCCCAGTATTATCGGAAGTACTTCGACCCCCACACCCGCTTTATGCGCGGCCTGACAACCGACGGCAAGTTCCAGCTGCCCTTCGATCCTATCCAATCCATTCATCGGCAAAACAACTACACCGAAGGCAATGCCTGGCAGTACACGTGGCTGGTACCGCAGGACGTGCCCGGCCTCATTGGCTTGTTTGGCAGCGACGCGGCCTTCACCCAGAAACTTGATAGCTTGTTTGTAGTGCAGGGTAACCTGGGCGAGAGTGCTTCGCCAGATATTTCGGGCCTGATTGGCATGTATGCGCACGGCAACGAGCCCAGCCACGCAACAACCTACCTTTACGCCTACGCGGGCCAGCAGTGGAAAACCGCCGAGAAAGTGCGCCAGGTACTGCGAGAAATGTACAAAGACCAGCCGGATGGTATCAGCGGCAACGAGGACTGCGGGCAGATGAGTGCCTGGTACATTCTCTCGGCGCTCGGCTTTTACCCCGTCAGCCCCAGCAGTGGCGCCTACGTGTTAGGCAGCCCAATCGTAGATAAAGCCGTCCTTCAACTACCGGGTGGTAAATCGTTCCGGCTTGAGGTCGAAAACAATACCCCCCAAAACCTTTATATCCAAGCGGCTACCCTAAACGGCAAGCCCTATGGCAACAGTTACTTGCTGCACCGCGACATTGTAGCTGGTGGCACGCTCAAGCTGACTATGGGGCCGCAGCCGAATCGGACGTTCGGCGCGGCGGCCGCGAATCGGCCGAAGGAGGTGTATGAGTAGAACAAGCTAACTTCAACAAAATAACTTGGCCTTGAAGAAGCGAATCCTGATCCACGACATCGCCAAGCATTTGGACGTATCCATTGCCACCGTGTCGCTGGTGCTGAATGGCAAGGCCAAGAAAATGCGCATCAGTGACACGCTGGCCGAGCGGGTGTTGCAGTACACGGTGCAAGTAGGCTACAAGCCCAACCAATTGGCTAAGAGCCTACGCACGGGCAAAACGCACGTCATTGGCCTTATGGTGGAAGATATTGCCAACCCTTTCTTCGCCACGGTGGCTCGTCTGATCGAGAAAAAAGCGCTGGCGCGCGGCTACCACATTATCTATTGCAGCACCAACAACGACCCGGTCAAGACCTGCGACCTGCTAACCATGTTTCAGGAGCGGCACGTAGACGGCTATATTCTGGCTCTGCCAGAGGGCGTTGGGGCCGAAGTAAGCGCTTTGGTGCGCAGCGGTAAGCCCCTGGTGCTGTTCGACCGCCTGCTACCGAACGTAACCGCGAATGCCGTGGTGGTGGATGGTGCGACGGGTATGTACCAGGCCACCCAGCACCTGCTTGCGCAGGGTTTTACGACCATTGCCCTGGTTACCTTGCATTCCCAACAAATGCAAATGCTGGCGCGCCGGCAAGGCTACGTGCAAGCTCTTCGGGAACAGAAACTGCCGGAGCTTGTGCAGACAATTGAATTCACGCAGGAACCTGAACTGGTTATCAGCCAGTTGCAGTCTTTTTTTCAGGCATATCCTACTTGCAACGCTGTGGTATTTGCCACCAATTACCTAGGGGTATATGGCTTAGAAGCACTCAGGCGCTTGGGCCGCCACATTCCGGAGCATATGGCAGTTGTCTCTTTCGACGACAGTGACCTGTCGCGGCTCTACTCCCCCCCTATCACCGTAGTGGCGCAGCCAGTGGAAGCTATGGCTGAGAATATCATTGTCACGCTTTTGACGGCATTGGGAGGTTCCCAAAAAAGTGGTGGTATGACCCAGTTACAGTTAACTCCCCAACTTCTAATTCGCCAGTCTTCTATTCGTTCTGCTACCTAAGGCAATTCCAGCAAAAGCCTATATCAGCAGCCAAGCCCCGGCTAGCACACTTTGTGAGGGGTGCTGGTCGGGGCTTGGCTATTGCCCACTAATGTCGCATCCCATTGGTGCGGCGCCCTGCTCTTACTTAACGCAACTTTTTACTGCTGCGTAATAGCTTTTCCAGTGCGGCGGGAGGTAGGGGTTTCTCGGCGTTAGGGTAATTCTGCAATTCTTTCACTAAGGCGGCTTCAGTTACTTCCTTAAAGAAAAAAGCGGGCTCCCAGTACTCGGCCTGCTTGAGCTTCATGTAGGTTTCGCGCGTGACGGCCGTGGTAAAGGATACCCACACCGTTTGGTCTTCTTCTGGGTCCGGCAGCGTTTCTTTTACGGGCTCAGAAACTTCAACTGGTTGGGTTGGCTCGATGCGTTCGGTGATTGCAGCCAGCACTTTGTTGCCGAATTTAGGTTTGGTTTTGCTCTCGCTCATAGTCGGGAAAGTATTTCAGTGGTGAGGGCCTCGTAGTCCTGGGCGCCGGCGGATTGGGGAGCCCAGTGGTATATGTTTTCTTTTTCAATCTGCGCTTCCACCAAACTCACGTTGGGGCGCACCGTGGTTTGCATTACCAAAGGGCCGAATACCTGGTGAGACTCCAACAGATTTACCATGTCGCGCTGAGCGCGGCGCCGGTCGTTGCGGTTGTACTGAGTGAAAAACAGTCCCCCGATTTTCAGGTTTTTGTTTAGCCGCTTCTGCACGTGCTGGCAGACTTCGAGCAAGCCAACTAAGCCCTCAATGCCGTAGTATTCCGGCTGAGCGGGAATAAAAACGGCATCGGCCGCGGTAAGGGCCGCGTACGTAAGTTTGCCAAGGCCGCCGGGTGTATCGATTAGACAATAATCAATTTCCTCTACTTCATCGAGCACTTCCTTGAGCGCAAATTCGGCACCCGGTTTCTTGCTGATGCGCTCTTCCACTTCGGTTAGGTCGGTAGCGCTGGGTACTAGGTACAACCCCTCCCCCACTTCCTCCACAACATCCGACAAACTGGCTTGGCCCAGTAAAACGGCGCCGATGGTTTTGTTGTCGGGTGCCCGGTAAGCAAAGCTTTGGGACAAATTGCACTGGCTATCGCAATCCACGAGCAACACCGACTTACCGAGTTGCGCCAGCGCATACGCCACGTTTAGGCAGGAAGTGGTCTTACCCGTTCCCCCCTTATGATTGGAAAAAACAATTGTCTGCATGGGCGCAATGTATAGAATTTGCTAAACTATTTAAATAGTACACATTATATTAATACTATCTATTGTATCTATTGTATCTATTGTATCTATTGTATCTATTGTATCTATTGT
>NZ_CAXTBM010000027.1:0-28160 GCF_964242765.1 uncultured Hymenobacter sp. | reverse complement strand
TATCTATTGTATCTATTGTATCTATTGTATCTATTGTATCTATTGTATCTATTGTATCTATTGTGGCAATAGCAATTTGCGATTTTATCATTCAGATACGAGATGAGCCAGACTTTCTTAGCCTATCAATACTAGTGCACATACTGTTATTGCCAATATCAACAATTATGATAATTTTATAAATTTTCATAATTGTTGATATTGTAGCAATTTATATAATTATAGTAATTCTTACAATGCTATTGTTAATATATAACAGCGGCTTTGGTTGCAGTCATCAGCATATAACATAGCGCTGATTCTGGGCTAGCTTTTGAGCGACCTTGGTTACCTGTCGATTCTTGTCGGATGACCACTACTCCTGAGCCTTGATACATTGCTTAATGTTCCTATCTAAGGGGTAAGGAGTAGTTCCATTTGGATGTTGCATCGTTCGTAAGGGGAAGGCTGGCCCGCCACGGTTTTTTGAAAGCCGAGCTTGTGATAAAGCTGTAGGGCCGGGATTAATTTGGTGTTGCTTTCTAGATAAAGCCGCCATGCTCCCAAGCGCCGGGCCAGCGTAATAGCGGCTTCTCCTAGTTGCAAGCCAATGCCCAAGCCTTGCGCAGAAGGGGAGACGGCCATTTTCGCTAGCTCGTAACTACCATTCTCCAGTACCAGCAACGCACACGTGCCCACAATGCGCCCTTGGTAGCGGGCCAGCAAGATGTGCCCCCCACGCCGCAGAATGTAGTCTTCTGGATGGTCAAGAGCTTTTAAGTCAGCGGCTTCCAACTGGAAGTAGCGCTCGATCCATTCCACATTAAGTTGCTTGAAGTCTGTTTGGTACTCGGGCTCATAGGCCACAACCTGTACTTGCTCGGCCACCCGCGCGTCGCGGATTGCTTTGACCCGGCTGGTCAAACTCTGCCGGGATAAAGCGTACTCCATTTCCCCAAGAGCCAGCCAGAGGTTATGCCGAGTTTCAGCCAACAACGCATCTGAGGCCTGCCGGACATCGGCGGTCTGTTGCTGCAGGACGGGCCAGAGCGCTGTGCCCTTTTCCGTTAGCGCTACCACACTGCGGCGCTGATCTTCTCCCCGCTGCACGCTGACAAGTTCGTGGCGGGCCAGTTCTTTCACTACCTGGCTAACGGCGGCATGAGTCTGACCGATCCGCTCGGCAATTTCGCCTACATGCCGGCCCGAGGTGCTGGCAACGGTATGGAAAACTGGGAACCAGCGCGGCTCAATTGGCACATGGTACAGATTATAAACCTGAGCAGCTTGGTTGGTCACCAAGTCAGTAAGGTGCCGTAAGCGACTGCCTAATGCACCTGGCCCTATTTCGTCGAAGAAATCCATAACGCAAATATAAATTGTTTACGTAAGCACTTACGCATTTTACACCTCTTATTGTTGCCACTGAGATATACTGGCCCGCCGCTTGGCTCTGAGCTAAGTTGCGTAATCTGTTTCGCCAGGTTTTGGCAGGGAAGTTCTCACGTTTACCATGTGACCTAAATGGCAGAGAGTGGAGGAGTGGAGGTAGGGGTAAGATAAGTTAACTCAAAACCCTTCCGACTTACTTTAACCAACTGTTTTTTCACTCGGTGCTGGAAATAGCTGTCAACTAAGCACATCTTTATTTTAGAGCGCCGCTGGCTACTGGCAGCTACTCGCATGACAGTTAAACGAATATTTTGTCTCTGCCGATAAGGATCCGGATGTTATAAAAGGCTTGCCAGCGTAGGCAGGTAGTTTACTCGCCTCACTCAAGCAGGGTGAATTGGTAGCAACTACCTGAGTAGGAAAGTGCAAACTGCTACCATTTCACCCACACGGGCACAGAACCCCAAAATATTTTCCTAAGAACACCGCAGGGTGTTTTGGTAGCAACTGCTATCAAGGCACCCTCCAGGGTGTTTTGGTAGCATTCTAGCCTTCCTGTTTGATTACGACTGATTTCTAAAGTCTACGGAGGGTGTTTTGGTAGCAGTTATATACTGCGGACCCTCTCTAAAATAGTATAAGGGTGTTTTGGTAGCACCCCCTTTTCTATTGCTAAACCCGACAGAACGTGTTTGCTTTGCGTAACTTCAGGACAAGACAGTAATCAGTCTAAGAGCCAAGGATTTAAAGCACAATTCTCTTATCCATAAAAGCCTACTTTTAGGGGGATGCTACCAAAACAACCCTACAAAAAAAACAGACTAGTCTTTTTTCTACTTTACTTACTTACTAATTAAGGGTGGCGCAAGTAATTGATAGTCAGAACATTATAACGCACAAGTGCTACCAAAACACCCTTTTGCTGCTACCAAAACAACCCAAGACTGCTACTAAAACAACCCAAGACTGCTACCAAAACAACCCATTCTCCCTGAAGCTGCTACTAAAACACCCTTAAGTTCCCCCTTATGGATGAAACAACTGAACCTGCTACCAAAACACCCTTGTTGGGGAGCCTGCACCCCGATACGGAAGTGGCCGTAGTTTCCGTTCGGGTTGATCCGGAAGCATTCATCAAGCAGCATAATGCGCTGATCAATGCCTCTTTCAACCTGATTACGCTGGAAATGCGCCTGTTCGTGAGCTTGCTTGCCCGCATTCAGCCCGAGGACGTGTCATTTCAGTATCATTTTGTGCACACCAAAGAGTTGATTCCGGAGCGGAGTGGGGGAGCCATCTACCAAGAAGTACGCCGTATGGTGGATTCCATCGGTGCTCAGATGCTCAAAATTGAGCGGCTGGTAGAAGACGGCGGCAAGCTGAAACGGCGCAAAAACCCCAACTATGAGGTTATTCCGTTGATGGCGCGAGTATACTACGACACGCAGGCCGGCGGCGTAATTGCCTGCTTTAACCCGCTCATTGTGCCGTACCTGCTGCGCTTGAAGGCCAATGGCAACTTCACGTCGGCTCGCCTCAACCAAGTACGTAAAATCAAGAATCCTTATGGTCACCGCATCTACTGGTGGTGCATGGAATGGGTGAATTTCGGCCGCAATGAACGCACCATTGAATTAGAGAAACTTAAGTTCATGCTGGGCATGACCAAGGGCGAATACGAGGGGCGGTTCAATAATTTCAACAGCAAGGTATTACTGAGGGCTCAGCAAGCGTGCGCGGAAACCGATCTGCCGTTCAGCTACCGGGTGAATCGGGAGCGGGGGGTACCCGTGAGCATCACTTTTCATTTTCAGCTCGTCGCCTCGGAAGACAAGGTTGCTACCAAAACACCCTCGGAAAGCGAGCTTGCTCCGCCTTGGGAGGCGGCTTTATTGCAAGCTGGGATTGGCAAAGCCAGCTTGCCCATTATCCGCGCGCAGCTTGCCGCTCAGGAATACGATGAAGGATATTTGCACTACGTGCTGCGCATAACGGAAAAGCAGCAGGCGTTGGGCAAGATCAAGAAGTCAGCCAAGGATTACCTCTACAAGGGCATTATTGAAAAGCATATGCTGGAAGATTACCTGCACCAAGCCCTACCCGCCGTACCAGTCAAGGTTTCGCCGTCTCTTGCGGTGCAGAACAGGCCCCGAGTTGTGTTTCAATACTGGGAAGTGGAGGGCTTCTACCAGGACGAGCAGAAGATGAAGCGCACTGCGGAAACCTTTCCCGAATTCTTGGAGCGCAAGTACCTAGCCAAAGGCTTCCGCGTGGTGGAAGAGGGAAGTAAGATGTTTGTGGTGCGCGAAGCGCAGGAGCGGCCGGCACCATAATTCGATTGTCCGCTATAGTGCTTGCGTGACGCACCGTTTACCCGTTTGCTGTTCAGTACCGCATAATCTCAGCGAAGAAGCTAAGCGGATTGTAACACCCGTCTACGCTCAAGTATGCGCAATACCTTCAGGTTGTGTGAGCTTGACCAAAAAAGCCTAGGCGTTTTCCCACTCTTGTGCCTTTCCTTGCCTCTCAGCGCAGGTCAGTGGGCCAAGGCAAGGATAAGCCAATTAGGTCCGTAGCACCGACCACGCCCGCTCTCGTATACTAGCCACATTAACTTGATTCCTGTTCCTGCTCCTATGGCCTTCGCTACCCTACCGCGCCTTCTGCTTGCTGCTTTTCTTTGGTGGGTTAGCGCAAGTTCCGGCTTGGGGCAGCAGTTCACGCCCCAAGTGGCGGCTTTCATTAAAGTGCAGGGCCCGGTGGTTATTGCCTTAACCGATGCCAAGGTGATTGATGGTACGGGGCGGCCTGCTCTGCTCCACCAAACCGTGCTGCTAGAGGGCAGCCGTATTGTGCAGGTGGGAGCCGCCAAAAAAGTAAAGGTGCCGGCTGGTGCCCAAGTCATCAACTGCACGGGCAAGACCCTGATTCCGGGCTTGGTTATGCTGCACGAGCACCTGTATTATACCATGCCCGTGGCCGGGTATTTCAACATTGCGCAAATGCCGTATTCGTTTCCCCGGCTCTATTTGGCTGGGGGAGCTACCACCATCCGTACCGCCGGTAGTATTGAGCCCCAAACCGATTTGGCCATTCAACGCCTGATAGGGGAGGGCAAGCTGATCGGCCCCGACATGGACGTGACGGCGCCTTACATGGAAGAACCAGCCCTCGATATTCCGGCGCTCAACACTATTCATGGGCCCGAGGAAGCGGCTGCGGCCACCACTTTCTGGGCCAACAAAGGCTGCCACTCCTTCAAAATGTACATGCATGCTACCCGCGCCGACTTAGCGGCCGTGTTGCGGGAAGCCCACGCGCGCCAGCTCAAGGTAACCGGCCACCTCTGCGCCATCACTTACCGAGAAGCGGCCGAGCTTGGCATCGACAACCTCGAGCACGGCTTTATGGCCAGCTCAGATTTCGCGCCCGGCAAAGTGGCTGACGTGGCCGATTATCCCGCCGCTCGCCAGGGCCTGCTACAGTTGCCGGTTGCCAGTCCCGCAATGAAGAGCCTGATTAGCCTGCTCGTCGCCAAGAAGGTGGCCCTTACCTCCACCTTGCCAGTTTTCGAGCCCTACACCAACCGCGAAGTGGTGCTGGGCGGCGGGTTGGAAGCCCTAATTCCGCAGTTGCAGGAGCGGGAAACCACTACCTGGCAGCAAAACCAGCAGAAAGACACGGCCAGCGCACGCTTGTTTAAGAAAGAAATGGCCTGGGAAAAGCAGTTCTACGCGGCCGGCGGTTTACTTGTAGCTGGCACCGACCCGACGGGCGCGGGGCGCACCATTGCTGGCTATTCCAACTGGCGGGAGTTGGAGTTGCTGGTAGAGGCAGGCTTCACCGCCGTGGAAGCCATCAAAATCAGCACCCTGAACGGGGCCAAGTACCTAGGACGGGAAAAGGAAATTGGTAGCATCGAGGCTGGCAAGCAAGCCGACTTGGTGCTCATCGACGGTGACCCGGAGCAGAACATCAATCAGGTGCGCAAAATGACGATTGTCTTCAAGAAAGGCGTTGGGTTTGATTCCGTCAAACTCTTCGAGTCAATGAAAGGAAAAGTAGGACTGAATTAGACATGAGCCGCACCTCCTGAATAGCAGCGGTGTCAGAAGCCACAAAGCCTACTCACTCACGTATCGTTATTGAGCCTGCTCGCGTTTACGAATGCCTGTCTACTCTCAGAACTGAAACATTTCCTGTAGACGGTCGCAAACCTGCTGAGCCGTGGCCACAGGCAACACTCCCAAGCGCCGTACCAATCGGGTCTTGTCAACCGAGCGGATATGATCGAGCGCTACCTGTCCATTTTGGCCCTGAAAATGGCAGTCTACGCGGGAAGGATAATCGCGCTGGCTACTAGTGAGGGCCGCTATGGTTACCGTGCGCAGGTAGCGGTTCATCTCGTCGGGGGAGATGATAATACAAGGACGGGTTTTATTGATTTCGCTGCCTTGGGTCGGGTCGAGATCAACTAACCAGACCTCGAAGCGGACTACCACTGCCATTCGCTTTCTTCGAAAGAGTCATCCGACAGGTTCTCAAGCACTTCGCTCTCCGGGAGTTGCCCCCCGGCAATAGCCTGCTGAAAACGCTCGTCCCAGCCTTGGCGGTGCGGCGTGGTGATGGGCGTGATAAGCAAGCCCTCGGGCGTAGGCGTTAGATCCACTTCACCCGAGAGCTGGTATTGCTGGAGTAACTTTTTAGGCAGAACAATCCCCTGGGAATTGCCCACCCGAATTAGGCGCGTGTGCATGGAAGTAAATGTACGTACAAAGTACGTACATAAGAACATGCCGAGCGGTTCCTCGGAGCCGACTTATCGGTACTTGGCGCCAAGTTGTGGCTAGCTCATCACCAAGCAACAAGGTTATGAGTGGCTGCGCTACTCTGAATCGGTAGGGACATTTTGTGTGGTTGGGCGTCTTAATCTAGGCGGTTTGGGGAGGCCCGCAGATACATAATGCATTGCGAGCAGGCCGGTCCATTCCTGGTGAGCCGCCGCAAAGCCAGCCGCCACGGTAGCCGTATTCGTTTCCACGCAACTAAATTGGTTGAACGGGTTATTGCGCAGAAAGAACTGCTAGTGCGGGTGGATTTTGTCTTGGGAGTTCCGAAAGGCCCAGCAAATGGATCACTACCTTTGGCCGCTGGTCTGGTGCAAGCATGCCCAGCCCCGGACGCGCCCCGGCAGGCGCCTTTCTCTCTTGCTTATCCATGATTCGATCTGTCATTGCGGCCACTGGCAGCTGCATTCCTGAGGCCCTACGCCGAAATGAAGATTTTCTGTCCGCGCGCTTTTTTACGAAGGAGGGAGTTACCCTCATGCAAGAGCCGACGGTCCTTCTCGAGCGGTTTCGCGCTATTACCGGCATTGCAGAGCGGCGCTATGCGCAGCCCGAGCAAACGGCGTCCGATCTGGGATTCTTGGCGGCGCAGCAGGCACTTACCAGTTCCGGCATCGACCCGGAAACGCTGGACTACCTGATTGTGGCGCACAACTTCGGCGACGTGGCCATGGGTAGTAATCGGGTTGACCTGGTTCCCTCCCTGGCTTCTCGTATTAAAGCGCGTTTGGCCATCCAAAACCCAAACTGCGTGGCTTATGATGTGGCGTTTGGCTGCCCGGGGTGGGTGGAAGCCCTCATTCAGGCCAACTACTACCTGCGCTCGGGCGACGCGCGGCGCTGCCTAGTGATTGGTACCGAAACGTTGTCGCGCGTGGTGGACCCGCACGACCGGGACACACTGCTCTTCAGCGATGGCAGCGGGGCCGTGATTCTGGAAGCCCGCACCTCGGGGGATGCGGGCATCCTCGCCCACCATACGCAGACGCATGCGCATGAGTACGCCGGCTTGCTGCGGATGGGTAAGTCCTATGCCCCCGAGCAAAGCGAAAGCGCCGATCGGTTTATGAAAATGGAGGGCCGTAAGCTCTACGAGTTTGCCTTGCAGCACGTGCCTTTGGTTGTGAAAGCGGCGCTCGATAAAGCGCAGGTGCCGTTAAGCCGGATTCAGAAAGTGCTGATTCACCAAGCCAACGAGAAGATGGACGTGGCCATTCTCGAGCGTCTCTTCCAACTCTACGGGGATGCCCGGCCCGATCTGAGTCTGATGCCCATGACCATTTCCTGGCTCGGCAACAGCTCCGTAGCCACCGTGCCCACGCTGGTGGACTTGCTGCTGAAAGGGCAACTCGACGGGCACCAGGTGGTACCCGGTGACCATGTCGTGCTGGCCTCCGTGGGCGCCGGCATGAATATTAATGCTGTAGTGTACCGTTTCTGAGGCGCAACCCGTAATAGCAGTTGCTTCACGTAAGCAGGCATTTCCGCACTCCTCATTAAACGCTGTGCCTAACCTAATGGCAGGTTGTCGGCCCTTATCACGGGCACAAAGTAAGCTCTGCCGCGCTTCCCTTACAGGGCGGCAGGGCTTACTTTCGAAAGGTCGCCCTGTTTAGGTCCAACAATCAAACCATCCCCTATGGGCGGTGGTACATATCTAAGCAGGCTTAGTTGACACCAAGAGTTGCGAGCGAGGGAGGTGAAAACTGCTGAAAGGAAAGTTTAAAACTTCGTGGCCGCGCAGGGTGTGAGCGTAACCGGCCCCAGCAGGCCCGACGGTTGCCACGGCCAGTTGGCGGCATCAAACGGCTCGTAGGCCAGGGTCACGAAGTTGATTTCGTGGTATTTGCGCCATGCTACTTTGCGCTTGTCTAGGTCGATGATGCGGTTGGCCATCAGGTTGGCTACCTCGATTTTCAACTCGTTGCGGCCCTTTTTTAAGTAAGAGCCAAGGTGGCATTCATAGGGAAAGCTCCACACCAAGCCTGCGTCGTGCCCATTGACCCACACGTGGGCACTTTCGCGCACGTCCCCCAACTTCAGCAGATAGTCGGCGGCGGGCTTGGCGGGCAGCGTGAACGTGGTGGTGTACTCGGCGCGGCCGGAAAAGCGCGCGGCATTGGCTTCGGACAGTTGCGTCCAGGATACTAGCTGGCTTAGCTGCTGCGCCTTGGGCAGCTCCGGGCCACCCTGCGTGAAGCGCAGGTTCCAAGGACCCGCAATGGCTTGCGCTGCTCCCGCTGGCGCAAGGTAGGGCCATGCCGGACCAGCGGCAGCTGGGCCAGTGGTTGTCTTCACAAGCATGGCCTCACCGGGCTGGAGTTGCAGCCGAACCCGAGTGGTAGTGCCTTCCGACTTGCTGGCAGCCAGGCCGCTACGGCCGGTTTGCGGGTCGAGCAGCAACACCGAGCGCGCCGCCGTATTCAACGGAACCCAGGAGTCTACGGGGGCTGCGGTGTGGTTGACGAGGTAGTAGTAGCGGCCATCGGGCACCGCGCGGCGGATAAATTTCAGGCCGGAGTCCGTGAGGGTTTCGCGGGTGATGTTCTGGTATTCAAGGGCTTGTTGCACGTTGGGGGCCAGCAGAATCTGGCCGCTACCTACTTTGGCGAGTTGCACTCCCGCGCTGACGGCCGTGAAGTTCAGGCCCGCCGTGATGGTGCGCAGTTGCTGCCGCCGAATTTCGAGCTGGTGAAAACCGGGCACGTCTTGGGGCAGTTCCTGGAGGATAACCGTGGCACCTTGTTGGGCCCGCTGCACGATGTTTTTCAGGGTTTCGACGGGCATGAAATCGACCTTGGGTATTACCAGCGCCTGGTAAACGGCTCCCTGGGGCGCCACTTGCAGCCGGCCGCTGCTCACCTGCGACCGTTGCAGGAGCTTATCGGATACGAAATCAACGGCATAGCCACTTTTTATCAGCTGCTGCGCGTCCTGGTAGAAAGCCGTGGGTTGCAGCCATTGGTCGATGGTATGAATGCTGACCATCATATCGAGCTTGGCGGGTGGGGCCTGGTGGCGCACGTCGTAGACGGGCCAGTAGAGCAGCACGTCGCTCTCGGCGCGGCCTGCTTGCAGCACCGATTGGCAGCGGGTGATGTAGTCGTTGAGGCCCGTCAGGTGGGGCCACCAACTGTTGGCCGGCACAAATTCGGTGGAGGCGTAGAACAGCCAGCCAGGCCACGTGGCTTCGGCCGGCGAGTAGGTGGTGCCGTGGTAAAACACGTGGTTGACGCCCGCCAAAAACACCTGCTCGACTTCGGGTTTGCAGTTGGCGAGCGGTACCTTGAAATGTTCTCCCAGCCACGTAAACGTCTCCGACGACACCAGCGGCTTGCCCAGCACATGGCCGGCCGATGACGCAAACTTCAGCATCACCAAATCGGGCGGCGGATTTTTGTAGGCGGCCTCGTCGGAGTAGTACCGGATGCCCGGAATGGGGAAGCGGGTAATACCGAAGGTTTCACACTCGGGAATGTCGACGGTGGCGTAAAGGTCGAGCAGGTTGCCGGGGAAGCCGTGGGACTGGTTGCGGGACAAGCCTTTCTTGCCGTGAATCCAAGTGGTCCAGGGCGTAACGAAGTTTTCCTGTACCAGCTCGGCCATGGTTTCGCGGTAGTCGTCGCGCAGGCGTGCCGCTTCATCGGTGGTGCTTTGGCTGACCAACTCGCGCAGGTAGGGCCGCACATCGTAGCCTCGCCGCCGCTGAAACTCGTCGAGCAGGTGCGGCGTGAAATCGGCCTCGAATACTTCATAGCTGTCGTTGAAGAAAGACCGCACGCCGGTTGCTTGGCCGGCAAAAGCTTGATCGAAACGAGTCAGGTAGGTTTTCAACGCCTCTTGCGAGAGGTGGTCGAGCACCAAGCCGGCGCCGCCGGGCGCGGCCCGCTTCACCATCTGGCCGGTGTGGCCGGCAAAGGCCGCGTACAGCACCCAAGTGCCGGTTTTGGGCTGCCAATTCAGGCTGCCATCGGCCGCCATTTTATCGCGCACATCCAGCCGCTCATCCTTCGGGCCATAGGCGGTCAGGGCCACCAGCGGCGCGCTGTACTTCTGTTGCTTGGGATCTGCAAGGGTGATTTTCTCTCTCATTTTCTGCCCGGCGGTCAGCATGTATTGCTGAATAACGAGCTTGCCGGCTGCATATTCGGGCGTGATTTGCGGGCCGCCGTAGGGCCAGCCGGTGCCCACGTTCATATCCACGCCCAGGCCCAGGCTGTCGGCCGTGCGCGTAGTGGTACTCAGCATCTTCAGCCAGTTGGGCGACAGAAAATCGAGGTACTGCTGCTCGTAGCCGACGGCGCCGTAGATGGGCGTGATTTCCGCGCCGCCCAAGCCGACGTCTTTGAACTGCGTGAGTTGAAGGCGCAAGTTCCTGGCATCCACCGCACTGCCCATCCACCACCAGCGCACCCACGGGCGCATCTGGGTTGTAACGGTAGGCCAGGGCGAAGTTCCTGCCTCGGCCGTTACGCCTGCGGGGCTGGGGGCAGGTAGCTGTTGACAAGTGGTTAGCCCGGCGAGTAGCAGCCCGGCGGCCACCAAAGATTTACTGTATCGGCTCTGCATATTTTCTTCAACCAAGGAGCACAATAAAAGGAATGATTTCCAGAAACTCCCCCTAGTTACGTATTCCAGCTATCCTTCCGAAAAGGATTAGCATCTCGCGTCTACTTACTTGGTAGCCGCCTAATAGCCTGGACTCCGAGTTGGAAATCAAATAAGCGGCCGCACTGAAAGACAGAAAGAGACGCCGCATAGAAAATGCTGGCAACCGCTATACCCCTACGGCCGAACTCGTGCACCGGGCTGCCTGGCGCCAACGCCTCGGTCAGCGCTTAAGGGTGGAACCCGTATGATGCTCCTTAATTGGGAAAAGTTTTTTATCGCGCCGGTTGAGCGAGTAGCCACTCGGTGGCGAGTTGCTCTTGGTTGAAATACTGGTAGACAAGGGGAAACTGCGCGGTGATCTGCACCACCACTGAGTGGGTTATCAAGCGCCCAAACACGTCCTGGGGTTGCAGAATGGCCCGGTAGCGGTAAATATGGCGCGTAGCCCGCGGTAGCCAGTCGAATAGAAACCAAGCGGCGTTGTAATTGAAAATCCGGGAGAAGGAAATGGCCTTTTGTGGAAGCCGCCACAAGACTATAAAGCAATTCCTAAGCCCAATCCACGCCCCGTCGGGCGCAAGCCGTGAATCGAGAAACTAAGCCACCGATTCACGACTTGCGCCCGACGGGGCCTGACAACGACAACCGCTAAATCCGCTGCTAGGACTTCGTTTTGGGGTGAAAAATAATGCTGTATAACGTGCTAACGCCTGATTAGAGGCCGGAACGAGAAAATGCGGTAAATGCTAAAAGCTGAGGGGATAAGGTGCTGTACCCCCTTCAGCTTGCGAAATAGTGCCCCTGTTCGAGGTCGGGTAGGAGCGCCGGTTGGCTGGGGTGCCAGCCTAGTTGCTGTTGCGTGAGGGCACTAGACGCCGGCGCGTCCATTCCCACAAAACGGGCCATCCAGCCAAAATGGTCGGCGGCTTCCTCGGGTGACTTAGACACGATGGGCAGGTTTAAATGACGGCCGATGACGGCTGCGATGTCACGCATCGGAATGCCCTCGTCGGCAGCACCATGATACCGGGCGCCAGTGGTACCGTGCTCCAGCGCCAGCCGGTAAAGATGGGCGGCATCAAGCCGGTGCACAGCGGGCCACCGGTTGAGTCCCTCGCCCACGTACGCTGCCACGCCCGTCTGGCGGGCAATGTCGATGAGGGCGGGCACGAAGCCGTGGTCGCCGCGGTCGTGTACGGAGGGCGCCAAGCGAATCACCGACGCCCGTACTCCCTGCGCCACTAGTGCTAGCGCCGCATTTTCCGATAGGCGGGGCGAGGCAGCCGGGTTGTCTTCTTCGGTTGCGGGGCGGCCCAGAGTAAAGCCCGCTAGTCCGGCCGTGACCAGAAATGGGCGGTCCGAACCCGCCAGCGCACTGCCGAGCGCCTCGATGGCGAGCTGGTCGGTTTGGCCGGCGGCTACGTAGGCAGAGAAGTCGTGCACGAAGGCCGTATGGATAACGCCATCCGAGGCCATTGCGCCGCGCCGCAGACTGTCTAAGTCGTCGAGGGTTCCACGGTGAACCTCGGCACCCGCGGCGGTTAGTGCCTGAGCAGCCGCTTCAGAGCGAGCGAGGCCGAGCACCTGATGGCCGGCGCCGAGTAATTCCTGAACGATGGCTGAGCCGATGAAGCCCGTTGCGCCGGTGATGAAAACACGCATGTGGTAATCCTTTAAAGGTTATGGTTACTAACTCTCCAAAGGTCCGGCAAGCATATGGTGCTGCGTTTGCGCGGGTCAAACCATCTACTGCATAATTCAAACAATTCATCTAGCCTCGGAAGTCCCCTGGGGTTAGGGCAGTCTGACGTTTAAAGAAATTGCAAAAATGGGCCACATCAGCAAAGCCCAGACTATCAGCAATTTCCGAAACGGTCCAGTTGGTTTGCTTGAGCAACATCTTGGCTTCCTGCGCTACCCGACCGCCAATCAAGGTACTGGTTGTGTGGCCGGTGGTTTCCTTGAGCACCCGATTGAGGTGATTGACGTGCACGGCCAACTGGTCGGCGTAGTCCTTGGCCGTACGCAGGCGCAACTGCTGTTGCGGAGTGGCAAGGGGAAATTGCCGTTCCAGCAGTTCGCCAAACAAAGCCGTTACGCGGGCCGAGGCGTTGTGAGCGGGGGGCAGCGCCGGAACGGGCTGAAGTTTCTGGCCGAAGTGAATCAACTCGTGCAGGTAGGCGCGCAGCAGGTCGTACTTGTAGGCATAGCCCGACGTAATTTCTTGGGCCATTTTCTGGAAAATGGCCTCGACAGCCCCATATTCGGTGCTGGTTATCTCCAACACTGGGCAACCACCTGGCTGAAAAACCGGCAGTTCCTCGAGTATTACCCCACCGCGGGAGGGCAGCATAAACTCCTCGGTGAAGATGCAAAAGTAACCAGCCTGCTCCAAGTCTTGCGGCAGCCACCGGTAAGGAACCCGGGACGTAGCAAACCACAGGGCTCTTTGTTGGATTTCAACGGCTTGGTTGGCGTATTCCACCCGGCTGCGCCCACGAATTAAACTCAACTTGTAGAACTCCTGTCGGTGAAAGGCCATGGGCGGCCTATCGGGGTAGCTGCGCATTAAGTCCTCCACGTTGAAGACGTTGAAGTGTCCGACTTCGCGCGGCATGCCCGACGGCAGCAACGCGCCGGACGCTGCGCTAGCTATAGTAGGGAACTTGGTATAAAATTCTTCAAGCGGCACAGATTTCATAGCGAGCAGTTGTAAAAATCAAAGGTAAGACTTCCATTCTTATCCGCTCCCTTTCGCACGAGCACTCTCATCTGGTCGATGAGGTGATGCTGCTTCAACGCATCGCTAAAAGTAGTTGCTTCGGAGGTTCCGTTTTTTCGGTCGTGGGCATACGCGGCGTAGAGATAGGCTACATCCTGCACATTGGCGTCCAAGTTCAAGTGAAACACCGCAAGAGAGCGGCAGCAAGTATCGGCAGCGGCGACAAGGTTCTTTGGTCGTCTCTTATGCCTTCTATAAAGTTGCTGACTTCCTGATATGCTGGAGCAGTGGGAAATCATCAGTTCTTAAAAGGCGACAACGTGGCGGCTTACCCAAGGGCATGTACCAATCGGAGAATTATGCTTCGTTGGGGCTAGCTATGCGTCTGCTGTGTTTGCGCTAGCGCGGCTAGCCGACCGGCGCAAAGGGGGCGTTCTTGGGAAAGTGATTGTCTGCCAAAAGGCAAGGAAAAGACTCTTATAACGACTTTTTCAACATCTCATAAGGTGAGCTAAATCGTCCAACTGCCAAGCACTAACTACTTGGTTTGAAGTTCGATAGTATTGCCGAACGGCTTTTGCTTTTTTCGCGGAAAGCACGGGTAGAAACCACTGGTCGGTTCGTGTTGAGCCAACATGAGCAGAGGCCGTGCGTATGCACGCAGTGCGCCGTAAAGTACGGTTGCGTTTCCATTTCTTTCCTGCCCGCATGCACAGAACGCTAGAACTCACTGTCCCTGCTACTACTACCGAGGCCCTATGCCAGGAGCTGGTGGAGTTGGACGCCGTAATTGGGCTGAGTGTGCAGCGCGGGGCCGCGCGCAAGCCCGCCGGCGATGTGCTGATCGTGCACGTGCTCAACCGGGGGGCCGATGAAGTGCTGCGTCGGGTGGACGCAGCCGTAGCCGACAAGCAGGCGCTGAGCGTGGTGACTAGCGAAGCCGCCAGCTTTATTTCGCCGGCTTCCTCGAAAGCCGTTGATAACGACCGGGATGAGGCTATTTGGGAAGAAATGGAAAGCGGATTGCGTCACCAAGGGCGCATTACGCCCAACTATTTGGTGTTGATGGCTTTGGGAGGAGTTATTGCGGCCGTGGGACTGGTGTCGGAGCCCGTGCCGCAGGCCATTGCTTTCGTGGCATCGGCTATAATTGCCCCTGGCTTCGACCCGATGACCAAGGTGCCGCTGGGTTTGGTGCTGCACCGCTGGCGTCTGGTAGGCCGGGGGCTGACCTCGGCGTTGGCTGGGTACGCGGTGCTGGTAGCCGCTGCCGGCTTAACAATGGGCCTATTGGTGGCCGTGGGTGAAAGCAGTGCCCAGGCCTTGGCCTCCAATGCGGAAGTGGCGCACTTGCAACACCCAAAGTGGATGGAACTGCTTGTGGCCGGGGCCGGAGCTCTGGCTGGCGTGGTGATGCTGGCTGCTTTCCGGCGCAGCTTCCAGGCGGGCCCCCTGATTGCCATGGCATTCATTCCGGCTGCGGCCTTGATTGGGGCCGGACTGGCAGTGGGCCGCCCGGATTTGGCGTGGGAAGGCATGGAGCGGTTTCTAGCCGACTGGGGCTTTATTGTGGCGCTGGGTGTGCCGTTCTTGTGGCTCAAGCAATGGTTGCTGCACAAGCGGAAGCCGCTGGTTTAAGCAGAGAGTATAAATCGCACTCCGCAGTAGAGCCCTGCCGGCACAGTTCCCAATCAACTTGGTATCACGGTATGGGATGCAAGCAGTAACCTCTGATTTGCCAGCGACTAGCGTGGCAGCCAGCACCTGCGAACCGTGGCGGGGAAGTACTGATCCGGAGTTGACTTGCCACACCCGCTGGTGACCCCCTGGTACGGCGGCAACCAAGCCGTAAACTTCGGTAATTAAAAACGGCCACCCTTACCTAAGGGTGGCCGTTTCTTTCAAGGTTAACCAACTTATGAGGTTACTAATAGTAGGTCTACTCGCCCTTGGCGCTTCCGGTAGCAAGAGCTAGCGGAGCTAGGTTTGTCTGTCTCTTGGGTGATGGATTTAGTTGGGCAACGGATTATCGATCTTCTTGCCGGTCTGCAGGTTCCACTCTCCTAGAAACACGTTGTCCCGGTGGAGGCGAATCCGCAGATCGGACGTGCCGGTAATCGGATTTAGCGCCTGATTGTCAACCCCAGTAACCTCGTCTTGGTTGGGTTGCATGTTCGGGCGGTCGAAGCCGCCCAATGCGTCGAAGGTGGCGGCCGTTAGGTAGCGCCGATATGCAGCCCGCACCGTGGCCGTGGCCCCACTGTACTTGAAGTGAAAGAGCACCCGCCCGTTGGGCTCGAGTGTGGTAGGGTCGTAGATGCCGTAGTTGGTTTTCGCGTACGCGCTGGTTTGCACCGGGCTACTGCTAACCCGCGCGGCGGAACTCGCGGCAGCAGGCGTAGCGTCGTCTTTTGAGCAGCTAGTGGTTAGCAGCATAGCTGAGGCTGCAACAAGAACGAGAAAGTGCTTCATGTTCACAAAATTGGTTGAATTCTATTTAATAGGCAAATATATCTATTTGCCTGGGGTTACTATTCTTAGTCTAGCAAAGCCTCCTTGCTAATTACCAAGCTTATTGCTTGCCACTCAACTACCCGCTTGAGCACTCGCCCTGTTTCCGGTACTGATTGTAAACTCAATCAAATTTTTGCCCGTGAGCAGTGGGGGCACTAAAGCTGGTAAGGGTTGCTTTCCTAGCGCTCATTTAGCTACTATTCGCAGGGGCACAAAGCTTTTCGGTATCTTGGATCAAGGGCAGGTTCTGGTGAGTTCAGTGAAATATTGCTCGTTCCTTGCGAGACGAGCAATAGCAGCAGATTAGGCATAGGCGAGTGAAGAGCAAGAAAGTAAAAGAGGCTACGAGGCGGGCTAGCAAACTTTGCGCCAGCTACTAGTCACTAATTTGTTGGCATTCGACTATTACCTAGCACTTTCCCACGTATCAAGCTGGAAAAGCAATTTGGATAGCCAAAATTTTATTAAAAAAATACCTCGTTCCCTGAATTAGGCAATCATATTACTCCTACTTTGCACATCAGCGCCCTACATTGGTAGTGAAAAAGAGGAAAAGTAGAAAGCCAGAGAATAACTAGCTTTCAATCAGCTATAAAAACCTAAGGGCGCACTAAAGCGTCAGGCGCGCTCCTCACTGAACTCGATGAAGCCGCGGTTGTCTGCCTTCAGGCCGGTGAACCGCTGGCCAGCGATTCACCTCTCCCGCATCAGCTTGCCCTATAGTAATCCATTTCCCAAGCGCGGCGCCAGCAGGACCTCGGGCGCGACAAGCTTGAACGGTGTCGTGCAACAGTCCGGCTACAATGCCGTTCACAACTGCTTGTAGCGGGCGCTGCACGCAGCGCCCGCAACTGATGGGGTTTCCGTGCGTTACTAATTTTAGGTGCCACCAAAGCGGACAATCCTTCTGCCGGAGACCAGCTACGAGGCTGGCTCTTTGACTTTTATGCTAGTGCCTGCTAAGCAATTGCGGCAACAAAACCAATTGCCGTAGTTGGTACTTCCGCGTAGCCGTACGCGCCAACAGGAGATATATCCCTTGGTCGCCGCTTTTCGGGCCAAGCTAATGCAGGCGAAGATGGGCGCCTGATCATCAGCGCGCTTGGTTAAAAATGAAGTCCGCTTGGGAAAAGGGTCAGCCCACGCACCTTATCGACTCGCCTTGTACGGCCCTTCGCGTCTACCTTCCAAGCCTGACCTTCTTCTCTCTGGTCGCTGTCCTTTTAATCGGAGAAACCCCTCTTTATTAATTGATTGATAATCAGTAAGTTGATTATTAATAGAGAGAAAAATAGAAAATACTAGACGCCAGTGGGAGGGTAAGCAAGGATTTAAGACTCTTTCTCTTGTACCGCTTATAACGACTGGCGCCAGCTTCGATGGTGTCCGGGCCTTCCCAGGCGGAACTGGCAGCACCCTTGCTTCGACGGGAGTAACGGTTTTAACAGCCACAAGTGTTTGGCCCTACCCATAGATGTCCGTTTGGGCGGCCGATAAATTTGTTGATCTGTAGATCATCAATGTCTTATTGTCACTGATCTGGCAAGGCAATGATTCGAGTGGCTGCACTGGCTCCGGCTTGTCAACTGACCGCTGCGTATCAGGATTTCTTACTCTTAGACCTTGATCCTCTGTTGAATGGAACTACGCGAAGAAAACCAGCAAGCGCGCTACGATTACGTGGGGCGGCTTATGCGGCGGGGGCTGTCGGACAAGCAGGTGCAAGCGCGTCTACAAGCAAAGGGGCTGGCGGCGCAACAAGCCCAAATCCTTACCCACCACATGCGGAGCCAATTCCGCGAGGGTTCTCCGCCGCGCGAGGCCTCCCGGGCTCTGGCCTTGTGGCAGTACGTGTGCCAGTATTGGCCGCGCCGCCTGCGAGCCGCGCGGATGCTGGCAAGAACGGAAGGCTAAGGTGAGCAGGGCCCGCGACCAAGGCCTATTACTACCTGCCAAGTGAATTACCGGCCCGAACCGGAAGTGTAACGCGGGCAAGTAAATACCGGGGGCAACTACTTAATCTATTTTATCTTGATGGTTTCGCACGCTACCCGCCTTGGCCATGTAACCAAATGGCTCTTGTTTTTAACGGTTGGACTGAGCTTCCTTCCCAAGGCCATAGCCCACCCCATGCCCAATTCGGTGGTGCAACTCACCGTGCACGCCGACCGCATCGACGCTGAGGTGCAGATTCCACTTTCGGAACTACAGGCCGCCTGGGGGCATGCCGTCAACGATTCGTCAACCTACCTGCTGGCTCGGCACGGCCCCGCCATGCGCGCTTAC
Source organism: uncultured Hymenobacter sp. (assembly GCF_964242765.1). NCBI lineage: Bacteria > Pseudomonadati > Bacteroidota > Cytophagia > Cytophagales > Hymenobacteraceae > Hymenobacter > uncultured Hymenobacter sp. Next base: position 9,809 of record NZ_CAXTBM010000027.1, on the reverse strand, counting down.
CTTAACGAGCATATTCGCCCGGCCAGCCCGGCCGGAGAGTTGTGGCAGGTATTGGTGGGAGAGCTAGCGGTGCACGAAACCCAAAATCCGCTTAATGGTACCTACCGCGAGCTGACCGCGCAGGTTCGCCTGCTGCCGCCACCTGGGGAAGATGTGCGGCGGTTTGTATTGGGCTACGACGCCGTCCTGCACCAGGTAGTGACGCACAAAATCCTGGTTTCGGTGCACCAGGATTGGGCGCGGGGGCAGGTGGCCGATGTGCCCCCAACGCAGGTAGGAGTCATCGAACTCGATATTGTTAATAACCGGATTGTACCTCTGCCTATCAACCTGGCCGCGGGCAGCGCCTGGACGGGGTTTGGGGCCATGGTGCAGCTCGGCATTCGCCACATTGCCGAAGGCACTGACCACTTGCTGTTTCTGCTGGTGATGCTGCTACCGGCGCCGCTGTTGGTGCGCTTTGGGCGGTGGGGCAGGTTTGGGGGGGTGCGCTATAGCGTGCGGCGCCTGCTGCTGATCGTTACGGCCTTTACCCTGGGCCACTCGCTCACGCTGCTGCTCGGGGCGCTGGGTTGGATTCGCTTGCCCAGCCAGCCGGTGGAAGTGCTGATTGCCGTGTCCATTCTGGTGTCGGCGGGGCATGCAGTGCGGCCGCTGTTTCCGGGGCGGGAAGCGTGGGTGGCCGCGGGGTTTGGCTTGGTGCACGGCCTGGCTTTTGCCGGCACTCTGGTTGACCTGCACCTAGATGTGGGGCCGATGGCCTTGAGCATCTTCGGCTTCAACCTCGGCATCGAACTTATGCAACTACTGGTCATCGCCCTGACTGTTCCTTGGTTGATGCTGCTGAGTGGTACCCCGGCCTACCCGGCGGTGCGCGTGGGCGGGGCACTCTGCGCCGTAGCGGCGGCGGTAGCCTGGATTATCGAGCGCACTTTACTGAGTACGACCCCCTTCTCTACGTTCGTGGAGCGCGTGGCGCACCTGGCACCGTGGCTGCTGGCCGCTCTGGCGGTTGGGGCGCTGTTCAGCTACTGGCGCGGCTGGAGTCAGCGCACGGCTTCCTGATAGCGGGAGTAATCTGATTGTCTGATGAATAGCTTCCAGCGCCTGGTGCTACATGTAGTTTTAAAGGTAAGCAAGCAAACGGCAGCTCTGCGCACGGGTAGGGTAGGAGAGGGGCTAGGAGGGTTAGTAGGTGGGAGCCGGAATCAGGGTAACCTTATGCATGAACTATGGAAAATACCAGTACGAGCAACCCACTTCGGGTGAAGAGCCGTTGTAGCGGGCACGAAGGCCGCAGCCGCAGCGCAGACTTTCTCGGTATATCCCAATCCCACGTCCACGGCGGGGGCGCTGCAAGTGAAGCTGACGAAAGCCGCAACTACTGCGACTTATACTTTACGCAACACGCTGGGCCAAACCCTGGCAACCCAAGAGTTTAAGGGCAATGCCATTGAAGTGCCCACGACTGGCCTCCGGGCGGGTACCTATCTGCTGAGTCTGCAAGCCGATGGCGCCGAACCGGTAACTCACCGTTTCGTGGTGCAATAGTGGCGTGCAGCCTCCGGAAAGCGGCCCACCTACCGGAGTAGGTGGGCCGCTTTCCATTCAACTAAGAGCTGGTCATCTAGTCCTAAGCTAAACCATGATGAAGCGCTACCACCTCCAGGAGGAAGTTGTATTTGGTTTGCTACTCAGCGGCATCTTGCTTTTCGTTTACTTCTCCTATTGTCTCTGGCTGAGGCTGCTTTGGGTGTGGCACTGAGTGCAATCTAGTTGGTGAATAACCCGGCCAGCAGCCGACTCTGCCCGTTCGGAAGTAGCTGCTGCGAAGCTTATCCGAACTATCCGGCGAAGGCCAACTACCCTTCCGGTTTAGTGTACTCCCGTCAAGCGTCATCCTTCAGTTGCTTGTTCACCGGGCCGGGCAACCTATTTCAATCAAGTACTCCTTCCACTGTATGTTTGGCCACTCAACTACTTCCGTCACCGAAAAGATGAGGCATTGGCAAGACCGGGTGCGGGAGCCCTCCCTGACGCTCTTGTTGGTTGGGCAAATCGTGACGCTGTTTGTGGCGGGGCCCTTGTTGAGTGCCCACCTGCTAAACTTTGCGGTGATGGATAGCTTGCAGATTTTACTTTTGCTTGTATCTGCACTCGCGCTGCCGCCGCGGAGCTACGTGCGAGTCCTGCTTTTGCTTTGCCTAGCGGTGATGCTCTGGATGTTGGTGGTCGGCCCGGAACCTCACCTCGGACTGGTATTGCATACGGTCGCGACGTTCAGTATCACGATGGCCGTGGGTCAGAGCGTGTTTCAAGCCCGGCGAATAACCCGCCACCAATTGCTAGGGGCGGTAGTCGTGTATCTAAACGTAGCCTTGCTGTTCGTGGGCGCCTACGACAGCCTCAACCAGATTTTCCCCGGGGCTTTCACTATATCGACGGGCGCCCCTTTACAATCCGGCGAGCTGGTTTACTTCAGCTTAACCACGCTGACCTCCACCGGGTACGGCGATATTCTGCCCGTGCATCCGCTGGCCCGTAGCCTAGCCAACCTGGAAGCCGTTGCCGGGCAGCTTTTTCTAGCCATTTTCCTCGCTCGCCTGGTGAGCCAGCATAGCGGCAGCCCACGAGCGTAGCGGTTTCCAGTGCTTTCAACGGCTTGTTAGCGCGCCCTTTTGTAAAATTACAGCCCAGGGCTGGCCGTTTACCTAACGGGGCTCAACGAATCACCTTTAAAAAGCCCTATGGAAGTTGGAATCGATAGTTTTGCCTCGCACCTGCTGCAAAATGGTGGCGCGCTCCTGAGCGGTACCGAGGCTATGCGCCTGTTGCTCGAACGGATTGAGCGCGCCGACCAGGTGGGCCTCGACGTCTTCGGCATCGGCGAGCACCACCGGGCCGAATACCTAGATTCGGCCCCGGCCGTGATTCTGGCCGCTGCCGCCGCGCGCACCCAGCGCATTCGCCTTACCAGCGCCGTCACGGTGCTTTCGGCCGCCGACCCGGTGCGCGTGTTTCAGGAGTTTGCCACGCTGGACCTTATCTCGCAGGGCCGGGCCGAAATGGTGGTGGGCCGCGGCTCTTCCACCGAGGCGTTTCCGCTTTTCGGCTACAGCCTCAATGATTACGACCAGTTGTTTAGCGAAAAATTGGGACTGCTGCTGAAAATCCGCGACCAAGAGCAGGTCCGCTGGACGGGCCGGTACCGGCCCGCCCTCACCGGCCAGGGCGTATACCCGCGACCGGCGCAACGTATGTTGCCTATCTGGCTGGGAGTGGGCGGTACGCCCGAGTCGTTTGTGCGGGCCGGCACGTTGGGCCTGCCGCTGATGGTGGCCATCATTGGGGGCGACACCCACCGCTTCCGCCCCTTGGTAGACCTTTACCGGGAAGCCGGCCGCCGGGCCGGGCACGCCCCCGAGCAACTGCTGGTGGGCCTGCACTCGCTGGGCTATGTGGCCCCTACCACCGAGGAAGCTATTGCGGAGTTCGTGCCCGGCTACACCGAGACGTTTAGCAAGCGCGCCCGCGAGCGTGGCGGCAGCCCCGTCACACGAGCGCACTTCGAGGCGCAGGCGGGCCCCCACGGGGCACTGCTGGTGGGCAATCCCGAGGAAGTAGCAGCCAAGATTCTGCGACACAGCGAAGCGCTGGGTGGTATTTCGCGGGTGACATTTCAGATGGACGTGGCCGTGCTACCCCACGAGAAAATTCTGCGGGCTACCGAGCTGATTGGCATGCGCGTGGCTCCATTGCTGCGCTAAAGCTCGCCCAAGAATTGTTGCTTGGCATTCCGCAACGGTGGTATCTGACTACCGGACTGGACCGCTGATACGCTAACGGCAGTTGCGAATGGGCTTCCAGATACTCAAAGCCGTTTACCTGGGACATCCTGACGTCGAGAAATATTAGAAATACTAGGGTCGGGGAGGGGAGGCCGGTGGCCAGCACGTACAGGGCTTCGCTGCCAGTTAGGGCTATCATCACCTGGCTGGCAACTGCCGCTTCCCTAATGGCTTGCCATTCAAGTAGGTAACGATGGGGTCATCAACCAACAATGTGTAGTGGCGCTTGGGCAGAGCAACGAACAGAAAGCTGAGAATAGCACTCAACGGGGTAAGTGAACGGTAAAGCGGGAGCCCTGACCAACCTGACTCTGTACGGCAATTCGGCCCCCGGCATTTTCCACCATGCGCTTAACCATGTACAACCCAATACCCGACCCATCTACGTGGGTATGGTAGCGGCTGAACAAACCAAAAATGTCCCGCTCCCGCGTGAGGTCCATCCCAAGGCCGTTGTCCTGCACTTCCAGCACGCAGAATTCGCTCTCCATTTGGCTTGTTATTAGCACTTCCGGCGCCCGGTCCGGATGGTGGTATTTGAGGGCATTGCTCAGCAGATTGTACACCACACTGCGCAAGTTCTTTTCCGAGAAATGGACCGTAGACCCGGCCTGCACATTCACCCGAAGACAACCGCCGGTTTGGTGGAGCAGCGGTACCATATCCAGCCGCACATCTTCGATTACGGCCGCCAAGGACACAACTGCCGAGGGCTGATCGTATTCTCGTTGCAGCTTGCTCACGTCGGTTAGGTGCTCGATGGTGCGCGAAAAGCGGTCCACCGAGTCCTGCATTAGGTCCAGGATGTAGGAAACTTCGCTGGTTTGGCTTTGGCGGGGCAATTCTTCTTGCAGGGTATGGAGCAAGCCCTCGATGTTGGAGATAGGGGCTTTGAGGTCGTGGGAAGCGGTGTAGATAAAGTTATCCAGGTCCACATTGGTGCGCACTAGCTGCTCGTTGGTTTGCTTGAGGTCGGTGATGTCGATGGCCGCGCCCACGTAGCCGTACAGCTCCCCGTTGGAGAAGAAGCTCGGGGCGCCCTGGGCCAGCAGCCAGCGGTATTCGCCGTCGTGGCGGCGCATGCGGTGCTCGAGCGTGTACATACTGCGGGTCTGGATGGCGGCTTCCAGCGTTTGCTGAGCTACGGCCAATTCGTGGGGATGCATGAACGACGACCAGCCCACGCGGAGGTAGTCTTCCAAGCTTACGCCCACAAAGGTCAGGAAGGCCCGGTTGACGTAGCGCACCGTGGAATCGGGGTTGACGGCCCACACTTGGTTAGGCGCGGCGTCGGCCATGATGCGGAAGCGGGCTTCACTTTCCCGTAAGGCCTCGGTGGCTTGCTTCTGGGCCGTGATGTCGCGGGCGACGGCCAACAGATAGGGCTGCCCCCCGAGTTGGAGACCAGCCAAGCCAACTTCCACCGGAAATTCGTGGCCATCTTTGCGGCGGTGCCGGGTTTCGAGCAGCGGAAAAGTGGTGTGCTGAGCCTGCTCAAACAACTGGGCAAACCCCTCCTGGTTATGAAGCGGGTCCACGTCCGGCACGCGCAGGTAGCGAGCTTCTTCTTCAGTGTACCCCCAGGCCGCCAACGCCTGCTGATTGAGGTAGGCAAAAGAGCCATCCTCCTGCATCAGAATGAAGGCATCGCGGGCCTGGTCGGCCATGAATTTGAAGTGCTTCAACTCCTCACTGCTTTCCTCTACCTTTTGCCAGGCCCGCACCTGGTCGGTTACCTCGAAAGCAAACACAAGCACCCCGTCAACGCGGCCCTGCTCGTCGCGGCGGGCCTGCTGCACGTAGTTGAAGTAGCGATTCTCTAGCACCCCGTCGAGCCGGGCAATGGGTACGTAGAGGCCAAACTCCTCGTTGGTGACGCCCGTCTCGTATACGCGGCGCATCTTCTGGTATCCCTCGTGTCCATCAAGTTCGGGTAGGGCTTCCAAGAATGGTTTGCCCAGCAAGGACCGGCGCTCAAATAACTCCTCGAACCGGGGGTTCACCAACTCCAGCACCAAGTCGGGTCCGGCCGCAATGCAGATGGCGGCTGGAGCGGCCATAAACAGGCGCTCCAGCCGGTTGCGGTGCTGCTCGGCCTCGGCGCGGGCCTGCTCCGCCTCCTGCGTCCGCGCGTGAACTCGGGCTTCGAGTTCCTGGTTGAGGTGCTGCACCTGCCGACGGGCCAGCACCTCACTGGTTACATCGTAGGCAAAATTGAGGATGCCATCGATGTGCCCGTTGGCAGCGCGCGTGGCCTGGAAGAACACGTTGTAGTACTGCAATTCCAGTTGGCCGGTGCCCGTCAGGTCCACCCACGTTTCAAGCTCGGTGCCATAGAACGGCTCACCGGTTTGGTACACGCCATCCAGAATTTCAAAGTACTGCTGGCCTTCCAACTCGGGCAGGGCCTGCCGCACGGGCAAGCCCTTGATGGTGCGGGTAGGAAAATCCTGCTGAAAGCGGTGGCTAACTAATTCAAAGACGTGCTCGGGGCCGCGGTAGCTCGCTACCACGGCCGGAAATTGCTCTAGGATGTTGTAGAGGCGTTGGCGCTGGGCCTCTGTTTCGGCCCGAGCGGCTTTTTCGGCCGCCTGGGCCTCGCGCAGGGCAATTTCGACCGGGGTACGAGGCTGGTCGGCCGTGTCGGTGAAGCTCACCAGCAACCCGTCGCCCGAGCGGCGCGCCGCCAAGCGGTAGTAGTTGTCGTAGCCGTCGGCCTGGTAGTTGATGTTGTAATAGCGCGGCTCGCCGGTGAGGTAGGCGTCCACGTGGAAGGCAAAGGTGCCGTGGACCTGGCTGTGCGGCCACTGCTGCTTGTGGGTGAGCGTTGGCTGCTCCGGCATGCGCATCATGCGCTGGGCGGCGGGGTTGAGGTAGTTGAAAGTGAAGTCGATAATCTCCCCCGAACCAGCCGGATCATAAATCGGCGTGTAATAGATGACCCCGGTAAGCGAAACCGCTAGCAGATCCGAAAGTAAATTGTCTGCGGGGAGTGAGCGCAGGGGTAGGGGAACCGACGAAGTAGGCATAAGACGCACGTAGAAGACACTAAATAACGAGTTACTTCGCCATGTAGCAGACACTGGCTGTCTATTATCGCAGGGTCCTCTCGTAGAGAAACCACTTGAGGCCGCCTAAATAGGCCCGCTACTAGGCTACGCACTGCCTGAAGGTCGTTTCCAGTGGCTGCGCAAAGAGGCGCAACGGGAAAGCGCAGTAAGAAAGGAGCTAGGTGCCTGGGGGCAAGCACTACGGCTGTAGCAACTCACGGCGCTTCCGCAGGCGACAGAAAAGAACAACTCCTAGCCCTGGCCGCCCCGGAAACCGAGGCGTAGGACTTAGCGCCGAAAATCCACCTGAAAGCGGAATTCTAGTCGAGCTGCCCCTCATGTTGTCAACGGTTTTCGTTTCTACGCCTTCAGGAAAGAGTTTTACTCTTTGAGCGGCGTCAGCACGAAGGTTTTCATCATTTGCAGTAGCAGCGTGTCGGCCGCACTTAGCCCGGGCGCTTGCATATCCATTTGGCTGGGCTCCACGTAGCCAGCCAGCGTCGCGAAGTCCTCGGCCGAAACCACCTGAAAGCCCATCGACCAGTCCTGAAAACTGCGGTGCGCAATTTGTTTGTCGGCCAGCTTAACTACGTGCACATGCCGCGGATCTTGCAGCAGCTTGGCGTAGAGCGTGGCCAGCACGCTTTCTTCGCCCTCGATGATCTGCATGAACTGCCCGTCCCCGTACACCAAGGCCCCCGTGATGCCCTGCCGGGTGTTCTCGCGGCGAGCTTGCTCCAACAAAACCCGCAACTCCGCTTCGCTCATCGGGTGCACGCCCCGGCTCATATAAATGATGTGATGCATGAAAAAGTAGCGTGGATGATAAGGCAAGATACGCAGGCCGCACGGTTGATAGCTCCTGAGCGGCCAGCCGGTCCCGCAGCCACGCAAGCGCGCCATGCAGCCCAACCAACCCGGCGGGCTCTTTTCCTGCCATCCTCTGGCAAGCGCTGGCGGGCTCGACCAAGCCACTTAAGTTATCCTCGACCTGTACGATACACTTAATAGAACCCGGTTAGGGGAAGTTGATACCAACCCTCCAATATCAGGAAGTACTTGGCCCGCTGTAGCCGCCGGGCCAGGTTCCGCTCAGCAAGGGGCGGTACGACTTTCGCGCGCAGATTGGGCGTAAGTGAATCGCGCGCGAATTCTGTCGGCCCACCAACCGGCTCCCGCACGCAGCGCCACCCCAACGAACAACCCAACTCGTTCGGTTCGCCCCAGCCGTCGGTTTGCTTGGCGTTGGGCGCCTAATTAGTAAGCAAGAACGCCGGCAAAAAAGAAGTGAAAATTGCTGACTTGTTGTTCGAACGCGCTGGTTTTTCGTTAGCAAAGCCCGACCCTACTCCTCTGGCTTTTCCTGGCTGCGCATGCGAAACTATCTCCCCATTGAAGACTACGGCCTAATTGGTAACCTGCACACGACGGCGCTGGTCTCGCGCACCGGGTCCATCGACTATTTGCCTTTCACCCGCTTTGATTCGCCCACTATTTTTGCGGCCCTGCTCGATAAGGACAAGGGTGGCTTCTGGCAACTGGCCCCCGTGCCAGCAGTGGTGCGCTACCAGCAGCAATACCTGCCCGATACGGCCGTGTTGCTCACCCGTTTTTTCACGTCCGACGGCATCGCCGAGCTTACAGACTTCATGCCCATTAAGCGCGCCGGCCAGCCCGGCGCCCTGGTGCGGACGCTGCGTGTGCTAAAAGGGGAACTCGCTTTTCGCTTGGTGCTGCGGCCCCGCTTCGATTATGCCCGGGCCCCGCACGAAACCGAGCAGCAGGACGAGGCTCTCCTGTTTCGCAGCACGGGCCCCGATGGGCACCAGTTCCGCTTACTCAGCACTCACCCCTTAACGCTGCGGCAAGGAGACGTAACGGGCACCTGGACGCTGGGCGTCGGCGCCGAGGCGTCTTTCGTGTTGGAGGAGGTGCCGCCGCAGCCAGCAGAAGTCACGCCGAACAACTTAGCTTACTACATAGGACCTGCTTTCCATGAAACGGTTACGTTTTGGCAACAATGGGCAGACAGCTCCACCTACACAGGTCGGTGGCGCGAAACTGTGCTGCGCTCGGCCATCACGCTTAAATTACTTACCTGTCAGCAGTACGGCTCCACGGTAGCGGCCGCCACCTTCGGCTTGCCCGCCACAATCGGGGCCGAACGCAACTGGGACTACCGCTACACCTGGATCCGCGACACGGCCTTTACCATGTACGCTTTCTTGCGGCTCGGCTTCACGGAAGAGGCCAAAGGATTTATCCGCTGGCTGATGGACCGTTGCGAATCAATGCAGGATGCCTCGGAGTTGCAGCTGCTCTATGCCGTTGATGGTTCCTCGCAGCTCGACGAGCAAGTGCTCAGCCATCTGGAAGGCTACCGCGGATCGGCCCCGGTGCGCATCGGCAACGCGGCGGCGCAGCAGTTTCAGCTCGATATTTACGGAGAGCTAATCGATACCATTTATCTCTACAACAAAGATGGCGGGCCCATCACCTACGGCTTCTGGCAGCATGTGCGCCAGTTTGTGGACTACGTAGCTGCTAATTGGCAACGCCCCGACCACGGCATCTGGGAAGTACGCTCCGAGCAGCAGGAGTTTATTTATTCGAAAATCATGGCCTGGGTGGCACTGGACCGTGGCGTGCTCATTGCCCAAAACCGTTCGTTTCCTGCTCCGCTCGAAGAGTGGCGCCGCACCCGCGATGCCATCTACCAGGACGTGTACGACAACTACTGGAACCCGGAAAAACAAGCCTTCGTGCAGTACCGGGGCGCCGACGTGGTGGATGCGTCCGTCTTGCTTATGCCCCTAGTGCATATGTTTAGCCCGGCCGAACCGCGCTGGCTGGCCACGCTAAAGGCCGTGGAAGAGCAACTCGTGACCGATTCGCTGGTGTACCGTTACAA